>DWUT01000058.1 GCA_019120615.1 Candidatus Mediterraneibacter norfolkensis | reverse complement strand
GTGCCTTGCACTAGCCGTCGCGCCAGCGACTTGGTACAATTGATAAATGGGACAAAAAGGGGAGCGGGATAAAATTATGCCCTGTGAATAATGATCGCTCCGCTTTGGAAAAACTGATTTCTGACGATGCTAATGAATTTGATCCAGTGTCAAATATGACGATTAACTGTAAATTTTTCTGTGATCAGATTCTAAAAGAAGAAATTGATGTTGATTCACTGTATGAGGCTATTGGGAAACTTCAGATTATTAGTATTACTCTCGATAATGATGATAATGCACAATTAATATTTGAAAGTCTGAATTCTACTGGGCTGGCTCTAACGGAAGGAGATAAAATCAGAAATTATATTTTGATGGGACTTTCTCCGGATAAGCAGGAGGAATATTATAATAAGTACTGGACAAAAATAGAGAATTGTACTGCGAGTGATGTCAGTGGCTTTGTCCGTAATTATCTTAGTATAAAACAGCAGGTGACCCCAACTGTTAGTACCGTTTACAAAGCATTTAAAAAGTATGTGAACACAGAGAAAATTAGTTTAGATTTTCTTCTTGAAGATATGCTTAAGTATGCGCACATCTATCAGAAGCTGTTGAATGGAAAAAGTGGACTTAATTGCAAAAGATTGGATGACTGCATGTATCGCTTAAACCGTCTGGAGATTACAGTTACTGAGCCATTTTTTATGGAAATACTGCGTTTGAATCAGGATGGAGAAAAGATTTCTGTGGAGGATCTTGTACAAGTTTTCCAGATTACCGAAAATTATCTCTTCCGGAGAAATATTTGTAATGTTCCAACAAATGCATTGAATAAAATATTCTTAAATCTGAATAGAGAAATTATCCGCTATGTTAATAGTACGAATAACTATGTAGATAAATTTGTATATGCATTGCTTTCCAAGAAAGAAAGTGGCAGATTTCCGGATGATAAAGAATTTGCATATGCACTCGCCAACAAAGCTGTTTATCACATTCGGGGAAGATATAAGGCCTATCTTTTTGAACGCTTTGAAAATTACGGTACATTAGAAACAAAGGATGTTTATACTCTGTTGGATAATGGTACATATTCTATAGAACATATTATGCCTCAACATTTAACACCTGCCTGGATACAGGAGCTGGGACCGAAAGCAGAAGAGATCCATAGTATATGGCTTCATAGACTTGGAAATCTAACGCTTACTGCGTATAACGCAAATATGAGCAATGCTACATTTCAAGAAAAAAGAGATTCTGACAAGGGGTATAAGAAAAGCGGACTTCGAATGAATCAGCATATTGCTAACAAAGAGCACTGGAGAATCGAAGAAATGCAGGAACGTAGTAATGAAATGATTGAAATTGCTACGAATGAGATCTGGATCATGCCAATTACGACATTTGTGCCAAAGGAAAAAGAACTCGATTCCTGTACACTTGATGATGAAGATTTTGAACTTAAGGGACGGGATATTTTCAGATACAGCTATCAAAATGCGGATACACCTGTTTCCAGTTGGACAGATATGTTTGAACACGTGGTGAAATTCCTACATTCTGAAGACAAATCAGTTTTATCAGCACTTGTTTATAGTACAGGTGACGTTGTGAAATTGAATAATTATTTCAGTAACGATTCGGGATCTCTTAGGGAGCCATTGAAAATTGATGAAAATATATATGTTGAAAAGAATACCAGTACGGAGACTAAAATATCCATTTTGCGTAAGCTTTTTATTCTTTACCATGCAGATCCTATAGATCTCGTGTTTTATCTTAGGGATTTTGAAAAGGATAAGGCAGCAGATAATAATCGGTCTGAACTCAGAAAAAGATATTGGAGCTATGCTCTTCCTATCATAAAGGAGGCGAATCAGGAAAATGGATGTTTCAATAAATGTAATCCAAATACGTCCAACTGTATGAATGGATATTTTGGAATTGGAGGATTCTGTATTATCTGTGCGGCAAACAGAGATGAAGCGCGTGTGGATTTTTATCTCGGAAAAAGCAATGCAGAAGAGAATAAGAAAGCATTTGATTATCTGAAGTCACATCAAGAAGAAATCGAACGAGTATTAGGAGTAGCATTGAGCTGGAATAGAGCTGAAGAATATAAAGCTTCGTGGATATCCTATTCTCAGAAAGGCATCAGTATTTTAAATGAGTCAGACTGGACTCGTATGGCTAGATTCCATGCAGAGTGGAGCAAAAAATGCATTGATGTGATTTTGCCAATATTAGAAGAAGAGTACGGTGAACTTAGTCATACAGATATACAGAAAGACAGAATTTTTTCTCTTTCCAAACAATGGGTCAGTAAAATGACAGAAGAGGGAAAAATTAAAGCAGACTTAGAACATAGTAATAGGAGTTATATACGATTTACAACGAAAGAAATGTCAGAAGTATTGCCTGATGTAGAAGGACTCAGCGGGTGGGGGACTCACAATCATTACTTCTTTGAAATAGTAAATAAAACAGGGAATACAGCTTACATTAAGATGTGTCTGAATGCTAAGAATTTGCCAGGTGATCAAAAAGCCTTATACGATCGTATGATAAAATTTTCGAATCCAAAATCAGATATAAAAAATGGATATGGAGAAGTCTTTTTCGATCACAAACGGTACAATTTATGGATGAGCTTTCAGAAGATATTATATTTTCAAGTCTTGATATAATGTTACAGGATGTTTTGAAAAAGCAGGATGAATTTATACGGAAGTTAAAATTATAAAGAATTTGATTTTACAGTATCGGAAGTTGATGGTTTTATCATTAAAGAATAGATAAATGGGAGTAAGGATGTGAAGAAAGCTAGGACTATTATTATGTTGTTCAGCTACAGTTTTACGATTATCGGTTGGGATTTCTTATTTTGTCAGGAAATTGTTTCCGCCATGCGCCTCGCGAACAGCCTCGCTCGGTCACGGCTGTCGCCGTATAGGTCTAATCCCGAAAATGCCCTTCTGTGAGCAAGCTCACAGAAGGGCATTTTCGTTCTTATCCCTGCATGGCTTGTAGTTTTCGTGAAAAATCTTAAAAAAATTAGCACTCACCTCTTGGCAGTGCTGACAATCAAGTGCTATAGTACAACTAGAACAAAGGAAAAGGAATAAAAAGAACAGAACCGATGGATTCTAATACGAAAGCTGTTCTGACAAAGTTCCGGATCCTGCGGTTCCCTGAAACCAACATCCGAGACAAAGTCGAGGATGCTGATAAGGCTGTGTAAGCAGCCCATAGATCAATTCAGAGAATATAATTTTTGGAAGGAGAAATGACTTATGTTAATGCCTAGTATTTTTGGAGAGAATTTATTTGATGATGACTGGATGGATTTCCCGTTTGACAGATTTGACAGAGAGTTCTGGGGAAAGAAAAATCCGCTGTACGGTAAGAATGCAAAGAACATGATGAAGACAGATATCCGTGAGCATGATGCGGGATATGAACTTGATATCGACCTTCCGGGATTTAAGAAAGATGAGATAAATGTAGAACTTGAAAACGGTTACCTGACGATCTCTGCTACAAAAGGTCTTGATAAAGACGAGCAGGATAAGAAAGGTAAATACATCCGTAAAGAGCGCTACGCAGGAGCAATGCAGAGAAGCTTCTATGTAGGTGAGGATATCACACATGAAGATATTAAAGCGAAATATGAGGACGGTATCCTTAAACTGAGTATCCCGAAGAAGGATCAGCAGGTTGTTGAGACAAAGAAACATATCGCGATCGAAGGATGATCTTAATATAGATAAGCAGGAAGGACCCGGCGCCGGAAGGCGACGGGTCCTTTTTGCAATCGTCCTTTTTCTTCAAAAGTATTCCATCTTTTTTTATTTCTGGTATAATGTTCTGCGGTATGAGAGTGACAGTTCGCAGCTATGCTGCGGGCTGACCGTGGTATCGCGGCGGGCGGGGGGCTTTCTTTCCTGCCTGATCGAGAAAAGAGAGGGTACTTAAAGATGAAAAAGACAAATGATTTCGGCAGGGATTCTATCCCCCTGCTTGTGTTAAAAACTTCTGTTCCGTTCATGTTTGCGTAGTTCGTGAACGTGCTGTACAGCATTGTGGACCGGATCTATGTGGGAAATATCCCGGTCACCGGGGCGGACGCTCTGGCGGGAGTGGGCGTCTGCGCGCCTATCGTCACCCTTTTATCGTCCTTTGGCACGCTGTTCGGGGTGGGAGGATCCGTCCTTTTCTCTGTCCGGCTGGGCGCCGGGGATGAGAAGGGAGCGAAGCGGATCCTTGCCAACAGCTTTACCATGATGATTCTGACGGCTGTGGCTCTGACCGTGGTCTTTCTTCTGACGAAGGATCAGCTTCTGAACTGGTTCGGCGCCAGCGAGATCACCTTCCCCTATGCAAATACTTATATGACGATCTACACGGCGGGAACGGTCTTTGCGCTGATCTCCATGGGAATGAACTTCTTTATCACCGCCCAGGGGTTCCCCATGCTCGGGATGACGACCACGCTCATCGGTGCGGTGATCAACATTGTTCTGGATCCGGTGTTCATTTTCCTTTTTGACATGGATGTGGCGGGAGCTGCTCTCGCTACTGTGATCGCGCAGATGTCTTCCTGCGCTTTCGTGCTGCTGACGTTGAGGAGAAAGAAGATGCGGGTTCCCCTGGGTGTGGTGAAGCCGGAAGCTTCGGTTGGAAAACAGATCGCGAAGATCGGATTTTCGCCGTTCATGATCTCGGCGACGGACAGTATCATCATCATTGCGCTGAACGCGGTGCTCCAGTTTTACGGCGGGCCGGAAAACGGGGATGCGCTGGTGACCGCCGCTACCATTGTGCAGAGTTATATGCTCCTGATCACGTCGCCCATGCTGGGGATCACAAGCGGCTCTCAGCCTCTGATCAGCTATAACTACGGGGCGAACCGCCCGGACCGGATCCGGAAGACCTTTTTCTGGGTGTTCATGCTGTGTTTCTGCTTCACAGCGACGATGTTCCTGATCTCCCGGATCATGCCCCAGTATTTTGTCCGCATCTTTACGGATAATCCGGAGTACGGGGAACTGGCGGTCTGGGGGATCCGGACCTTTACGCTGATGATCGTTCCCTTAAGTTTCCAGTACGTTATCGTGGACGGGCTCACTGCCCTGGGAATGACCAGAATTGCTCTGACGATGTCCATGATCCGCAAGTCTCTGTACTTTGGGCTGACCTGTGTGCTGCCCATGATCTTTGTGGCGAAGAATGCGTTCTATGCGGAGCCGCTGGCGGACGGAACGGCGGCAGCTCTGTCCTGCGTGGTATTCTTCTTCATTTACCGGAAATACTTAAGAGGCGAGGGCGGACTCAAGGACATAAAAATATAGGAAACGCAGAGAAGCTGAAGGATCCGGTCCGGGTTAGGGTTCACGACTGACCGCCGCCCGGATCGGGAGAGGTTGCAGGAACCCTGCAAACTATTTATAATGGGAATGTCACGGAAAAGTTTTTGGTTTGAGGAGACACACTATGATAAAAGTGATAGCGAGTGATATGGACGGCACGCTGCTGGGGGATGATCATAAGATCGCTCCGGAGACGCTTTCTGCTGTGAAAGAGGCGTGCGATGCCGGAATCCGTTTTATGATATGTACGGGAAGAAATTTCCCCGGAGCCATGAATGAACTGGAGGGCGCAGATCTGACCTGTGACTATATCGTAGGGAGCGGCGCGGAGGTCCGGGACCCTCAGCAGCAGGTGGTGAAGACCACCTCCATCAGCATGGAGCTGTGCAGGGAGATCTACGAGGCGGTCCGCAAGTATCCGATCTCCGTCACATTTTGTACGGACGGGGACGACTACCGGATCGGAACCGCGGAGGAAGTGGAGGAGAGCATTGTACGGCAGATCCAGATGTTCCACCTGAACCTGTGCCGGGATGAGCTGAAGGACACGGAAATCTATCAGCGAATGAAGCGGACCACGAGAAATGTGTCAGATCTTGATGAGCTTGAGAAGGCGGGAGTCCCTGTGTACAAGATCTTCCTGTTCTCTGTGGATGTGGAGATGCTGGATCAGATCAAAAAGGAACTGGAGCAGAACGACGGCATCGCCGTGGCGTCTTCTTTTGAGACGAACCTGGAGATCACGGATGTGAAGGCGCAGAAGGGACCGGTGCTCAAAGAGTATATCGAGTCGCTGGGGTACACCATGGAGGAGGTCATGGCGCTGGGGGACAGCCTCAATGACTACTCCATGCTGTCCATGGATTTCGGCGCGACTGTGGCGATGGAGAACGCGGTGCCGGAAATCCGGAGAGTGGCAAAATATACGACAAAGTCCAATGTGGAATTCGGGGTCGCGTATGCGATCCGGGAACTTCTGAAATCACAGGGGCCGGTGGGATAAGACGGATGAGATGATCCGGATGAGATAAGCCGGGCGAAATGAGCCGGAAGTCCATTATTATACTGGGAGGCGGAAAGATGGGATATACGTATGTGATGTCTGACATACACGGGATGGCGCATCTTCTGAGAGCGATGCTGGAGAAGATCGGTTTCTCCGGGGAGGACCGGCTGTATATCCTCGGGGATATGATCGACCGGGGACCGGACCCGGCGGGAGTCATGGATCTTGTGGCGGCCCATGAGAATATCATGGCGCTGCGCGGGAATCACGAGGATACGTTTGCCCAGTGGTACGAGAGCACGCCTCCGGAGGAGCGGACAGGATATTTCTATAATACCTGGGGCGTCCTCCGAAACGATCCGGTAAAGCGGGAAAAGATCCCGGAATATGTATCGTGGATGAAACGGCTTCCTTTATATAAGAAAGTAAAGATGGACGGCAGCTGTTATCTCATGGCACATGCCTCCACGGAGGAGAGCATGCGGATGTGGAAGCGGAAAGACAATTTCCTCTGGGATACCTCATTTATTGAGCGGGGGACCGGAGTACCTGCATATATCTCCATCGTGGGACATGTCCCCACGTTTATCCTGCGGGGATATCCTGATGAGCCGGCGACGATCTGGCGCAGCCCCAACGGCAGGATCATCGACGTGGACTGCGGCGCGGCGTTCCCTTCCAGGGGAGGACGTCTGGGCTGTCTCTGTCTGGAGACAGGGGAAGAGTTTTACCAGATGGAGGCCTGAGGCTCGTTGCTGATACAGATTTGCTACACAATATCTGCGTGCTCAATGCCTGCGGAGGCGGGAGCTGTGACCGGAAAGGAGAACAGATGAAGATATACTACAGGGCGGGCGCGGATCGGACGGCGGAGATCCTGCGCTGCTTCGGAACAGATCCGGAAGTGGTGCTTCCGGAGCGGATTGGGGAGAATACAGTGACGTCTGTGGCGGCCTATGCGTTTTCGGACCGGAAGACAGATGAGGAAGAGGAGGCTCTTGTGTACGAGACAGAGGATCACCGCATGTTCCGGGAGGGAGAGAGGCTTCTCGCCGGGGAGGCGGTGGAGAGCGTGGTCTTTCCGGACACGGTGGAGCAGATCGGCAGATATATCTTCTACGGCTGCCGGAATCTGAGGAAACTTGGCTTCTCGGACCGGATGAAGGATATCGGGAGCGGCGCCTTCACCGGATGCAGAAGTCTCTCCTGTCTGGACGTCAGGCTCACAGAGGGCAGGAAGACCTGCGTGAAGGAGATCCTGGGTGAGCTCTGGCAGAGGATCGACGTGACAATCTATAGAGAAGGAAAGAAGGAGGCGTACCTTGTCTTCCCGGAGCACTACGAGGAGGCAGTGGAGAACACGCCGGCAAGGATCCTTTTCACTCAGCATCACGGCTCGGGAAACAACTACCGGCAGTGCTTTTATGACAGGGAGACGGATTTCAGGAAATATGATTCGCTGTTCCCGGTGGCGAAGGCACAGGAGAAGATCAGTGTGCTCACGGATCTGGTCTTCGGCAGACTTCAGTATCCGGCGGATCTGACCCGGGAGGCGGAAGACGGATACGAGCAGTTTGTCCGGGAACATGAAAAAGAGATCCTGGACTATCTGGTGGAGACCGGCGATATGGAAAAACTGAGAGAGATATCCGCCCGGGCTCTCTGGGAGCGGGAGGCGCTGGAGGCTGCCATCGGCCGTGCCTCTGAGAAAAGGCAGGGCGAGGTCCTGAGTTTCCTGATGAATGAGAAACACAGGTTTTTCCCCGGAGCGCGGAAGAAGTATGAACTGTAGGAGAAGAGAATGGAAGCAGGACGACGGGACCGGACGGAAGACCGGGTGGAAAAGTCAATAGAGGAGAGCAGGGAAGCCGCGGAGGGCGCGGCGGAGAGGCTGAAGTCCATCGGGGCGCAGATCCTTGCCGCGGCGAGGGATGAACTGTATTTTTCCATGCGGTTCATGGACGTGGCGCTGAGCAGCTTTGTGTATGAGATGGACGCCGCGGTGCACCCTTTCGGGACGGACGGCAGGCGGATCTGTTTCCATCCTCAGGAGCTGGGAGGACTTCTGAGAGAGAACCGGATCCTCGTGAACCGGGGGTATCTCCACATGGTATTCCACTGTGTGTTCCGCCATCTGCAGAAACAGGGAGCGGACGGGAGGTACTGGGATCTGAGCTGTGATATCGCGGCGGAGCATCTCATCGACGGATGCGACCTGCGGCCGGTGCGGTTTTCCAGAAGCCTTCTGAGAAGGGAGACATACCGGAAACTGGAGGCTGCCGAGAAGGTGCTCAATGCGGAGAGGATCTACCGGCGGCTGAAGGAATGGGAGCTTTCGGAGAAGGAACTGGCGGCGCTGGAAGCGGAATTCTACGTGGACGACCACCGGTACTGGGAGAACCATATGCCGGATAAAAAGCCGGACCCGGATCTGAACCGGAAGTGGAAAGAGATCGACGAGAAGATGGAGACGGATCTGGAGACGTTTTCAAAAGAGGCGTCGGAGCAGAGCGGAGACCTTCTGGGTGAGCTGAAGGTGGAAAACCGGGAGAAGCATGACTACCGGGACTTCCTGCGGAAGTTTGCCGTGTTCCGGGAGGAGATGGGCGTGGATCCAGACACTTTTGACTATGGATTTTATTCCTACGGGCTTTCTCTTTACGGGAACATGCCCCTGATCGAACCTCAGGAGACCCGGGAGGTTAAGAAGATCACGGATTTCGTGGTGGTGATCGACACGTCCATGTCCTGCTCGGGCGAACTGGTCCGCCGGTTCCTGGAGGAGACCTACAGCGTCCTGGCGGAGAGCGGCAGTTTCTTCCGGAAGGTGAACATTCATATCATCCAGTGTGATGAGAAGGTGCATGCGGATGTGAAGATCACATGCCGGGAGGAGCTGGAGGAATATATGGAGCATTTCAGCCTGTACGGGGAGGGCGGCACAGATTTCCGCCCGGCCTTTGCCCGGGTGGATGAGCTGGTCCGGGCAGGAGAGTTTGACGACCTGAAGGGACTGATCTATTTTACCGACGGCTACGGGATCTATCCGGAGCGGATGCCGGCCTACCGCACGGCGTTCGTGTTCCTGGAGGAGGATTACCGGGACGCGGAGGTGCCGCCCTGGGCGATCAGGCTGATCCTCCGGGAGGAGGACCTGTGACCGGTTGAAATATATTTGGAAATAACGAGTCAAAAAGGAGAAGACAGTTGGATATAAAGCGCGCAAAACAGGAGATCAAGAATACCATCGAGGCATATCTCGCAAAGGATGCATTCGGAGAATACCGGATCCCGTCGATCCGGCAGCGCCCGGTGCTCCTGATGGGACCGCCGGGGATCGGAAAGACGCAGATCATGGAGCAGATCTCAAAGGAGATGGAGATCGCTCTTGTGGCATACACCATCACCCATCACACGAGACAGAGCGCAGTGGGACTTCCCTTTATCCGGGAGAAGACTTACGGCGGGCGGACATTCTCTGTGACGGAGTACACCATGAGCGAGATCATCGCCTCAGTCTATGAGAAGATGGAGCAGACCGGGATCCGGGAGGGAATCCTCTTTCTGGATGAGATCAACTGTGTTTCCGAGACACTGGCACCCACCATGCTCCAGTTCCTTCAGGGGAAGACATTCGGAAACCAGAAGCTGCCCGAGGGGTGGATCATCGTGGCCGCGGGCAATCCGCCGGAGTATAACAAATCCGTCAGGGAGTTTGACGTGGTGACCCTGGACCGGCTGAAACGGATCGATGTGGAACCGGACTTCCCGGCGTGGAAGGAATATGCCTACAGGCAGGGGATCCACCCGGTCGTGATCTCCTATCTGGAGCTGAGAAAAGAGAAATTCTGCCGGATCGAGAACACGGTGGATGGAAAGCGGTTTGCTACGGCAAGGGGATGGGAGGACCTGTCCCAGCTGATCCAGGTCTATGAGGATCTTGGGAAGACGGTGGACCGGGACGTGGTGTACCAGTATATCCAGCACTGCACCGCGGCGAAAGACTTTGCAAACTATCTGGAACTCTACTATAAATATAAGCAGGACTATCAGGTGGAGGATATCCTGAACGGCCAGTGGAGCAAAACTGCCGTGGAGAAGGTGAAGGCGGCGCCCTTTGACGAGCATCTGAGTGTCATCAGCCTGCTGAACGGAAGGCTGTCCGAGCTGTTTACCGAGTGTTACCGGATGGACTCCTGTGTGTCCAAGCTGTATGAGTATCTGATCTGTTACCGGGAAAATCAGAGCACCATGCTGATGGATGACGTGCGCAGGCTGGCGGAAGCGGATCTGGAGGAGCAGAGGAAGGCGGAACTTCTGACCCGGGAGCAGGAGCGGACCATGCTCCGGGTGATCGAACTGCTGGAGAAATTCTCCTGTGAGCTGAAAGGGGAGATCTTTATCGGGGACAGCGCCTTTGACGAGGTGCGGGCAATGTTCGCCCGGGAGACCGACGAGCTGGAAAAGATGACGTCCCACGTCTCTGAGGTCCTTGAGAACGTCTTCCGTTTCCTGGAGGAGGCTTTCGGGGAGAGCCAGGAGATGGTGGCTTTCGTGACCGAGCTGAACGCCAACTATTACAGCACCTGGTTTATCAAGGAGAACGGCTGCGACCTGTATTACCGTTACAATAAGGGCCTGCTATTTGACGAGCGGCAGCAGGATATCCTGCGTCAGATGGACGAGGCAGAGGGAATGCTGAACACAGGAATCCGGTGACAGCGAATACAGGGAATACAGGGATCCGGTGACACTTACTTTTTTTCCAGGGGATTCTATGCTAAAATAATACCGTTGACACATAAGTATTACAGATGTGATGAGAAAATGTCTGACTATGGAAAGAAGGAAAGAACATGGATGTAAGGAAAATGAGAAATGAAGCTCTCGGGAAACGCGTGGTAAAAGCTCTGGAATCCAGAAACATGGAGGCCTATTATGCAAAGACGAAAGAAGAGGCGGTAAAAAAGGCGCTGGAGCTGATCCCGGAGGGCAGTACCATCAATATGGGCGGTTCCGCTTCTGTCAGGGAAGTGGGACTGATCGACGCGGTCTGTTCCGGAAACTATGTGTTCTATGACAGGGATAAAGCCGAGACTCCGGAAGAAAAGCAGGAGATCGCTCTGAAGGCGTTTACCTGCGACTGGTTCCTTGGCAGTGTCAACGCCATGAGCGAGGACGGTGTGTTTGTCAATATCGACGGAAACGCCAACCGGGTGGCTGCTTACGCTTTCGGACCGAAGAACGTTCTGCTCATCGTCGGGATGAACAAGATCGTGAAGACGGAAGAGGACGCCATGCACCGGGCAAGGAACGAGGCTGCTCCGATCAACACGCAGAGATTCGGGATCGACACGCCGTGCGTAAAGAACGGGAGCTGCTTTGACTGCAAGAGCCCGGACTGCATCTGCTGTCAGATCATGATCACCAGGTTCAGCAGGATCCCGAAGCGGTTCAAGATCATCCTTGTGGATGAGGAGCTTGGATTTTAAGGTCCGGACTATAATTGAGAAAAATTGGAAGGAAAAGAAGAATGGACAGAGAAGAAAAGAAGACTGTGGAGAAGAAAAGAATCCGGCACGCGCGCCGCAGGAAAAGGATAAAGAGGGCGAGGAACAGCGAAAATCATCTGCAGAATAACATTGCCGGCGAAAAGGAAAAGGCTGGAGCGAAACAGCGTCAGAGGAGGAATGCGTTTAACATTGGATCCACTGCGGTGTTGATTGCTGCGGTCTGCGTGTTTGTGTTTGCGCTGTATCAGCTTGTCATGATATTGTTTCCCTATTATTTTGGAGGAAAAGAGTATGATGAACTTAAAGATCTTGCTATCATGGCAGACGAGGATGGAGAAGGGTTCAGCGTCAACTTTGACGAGCTTCTGAAAGAAAACCAGGATACGGTCGCGTGGATTCGGTTCGACGAACCGTCCATCATAAGCTACCCGGTCGTGAAAAGCACGGACAATGAAGATTACCTGACAAAGACATTTTCAGATAATGACAACAAACTTGGGGCGATCTTCATGGATATGCGGAACAACCCGGATTTTCTGGATATGAACACTTTTATCTACGGTCACAATATGAAGCTCGGGGGAGAGATGTTCTCCCAGCTTACAGAATATGAGAACGAAGAGTTTTGTGAGGAGCATCCGTATTTCTATATTTATACGCCGGACGGCAAGGTCAGGACGTACACCATTTTTTCGGCAGGCGTCGTGAAGGATACTGCCGAGAACTATGAAATCTCCTATCAGACAGATGAGGATTTTGAAAATTATATCAATACATGCAGAGAATCGTCGAATTATACGGTGGATGTGGAAGTGAACGCGCAGTCAAAGATCGTCAGTCTGTCCACCTGCACCAATGTGCAGGATGATGAGCGTTTCCTTGTACAGGGCGTTCTGACAGCGGAGGACTGACCGGAAAGGAGCTGGAACTATGGCAGACAGATTTGATGTCGGGGATGTCATTAGGATGAAGAAACCCCATCCCTGCGGGAGCCATGAGTGGGAAGTGCTCCGTGTGGGAGCGGACTTTCGGCTCAAGTGCATGGGCTGCGGACACCAGATCATGGTGCCCAGGAAACTGGTTGAAAAAAATACGAGGCAGATCACAAAAAAAGCTTGAAATCCGGCGAACCTTATGTTATCATGAATAACCGTGACATACTGTTGGATTTATCCCGCGGTGATCCAAATTCCTTGCTCCCGGAAGGAAGCCGGGGGCCAGAGACCATAAGGAGGTGCAGAGCATGAACAAGTATGAATTAGCTGTTGTTGTAAGCGCAAAACTCGAAGACGAAGCGAGAGCGGACGTGATCGAGAAAGTAAAAGCACTTGTTACACGTTTCGGCGGCAACGTGACAGACGTTGACGAGTGGGGCAAGAGAAGATTCGCTTACGAGATCCAGAAAATGAAAGAAGGATATTACTACTTCGTTCACTTCGAGGCTGACAGTACAGTTCCTGGAGAAGTGGAACAGCGTATCCGCATTATGGACAATGTACTCAGATATTTATGCGTGAAACAGGAAGCATAAGCGGAAAGAGGTATATATGAATAAAGCGATTTTAGTAGGACGGTTGACAAGAGATCCGGAAGTTAGATATTCACAGGGTGAAAACGCGACGGCAGTTGCAAGATATACAGTTGCCGTTGACCGCAGGTTCAAGAGAGACGGAGAGCCGACAGCGGACTTTATCCCGTGCGTTGTATTCGGACGCTCCGCGGAGTTCGCGGAGAAATATTTCCGTCAGGGAATGCGGGTTTCCATTTCCGGTCGTATCCAGACCGGAAGCTACACGAACAAGGACGGCGTGAAGGTATACACGACGGAAGTGATCGTGGAGGAACAGGAGTTTGCAGAGAGCAGAGCGGAGAGCGAAGCGAACAGAGCTTCCTATAACCGGCAGCAGGCGGCTCCGGCACCGTCGCCGAGCGTTGACGCGGGTGACGGATTCATGAATATCCCTGATGGCATTGATGAGGAGTTACCGTTTAACTGATCGAAAGCACTTAATGAGCACAAGCTGAAGGCGCAGTGCGAATTTAGTGCGAGATCGTTCATTTTCTTTAACGAGGTATTTTCGAGTTTAGGAAAATGAACTTCATTCATTATGAAGAAAGGAGAACACCATCATGGCTTACGAAAAGGGAAGCAGACCAGAGGGCGGCTTCAAGAGAAGAGGCCCGGCGCGCAGAAGAAAAAAAGTCTGCGTATTCTGTGGTAAAGAGAATAACGAGATCGATTACAAAGACGTGGCAAAATTAAAGAAATATGTTTCTGAGAGAGGAAAGATCCTCCCGAGAAGAATCACAGGAAACTGTGCAAAGCATCAGAGAGCGCTCACA
This sequence comes from Candidatus Mediterraneibacter norfolkensis, assembly GCA_019120615.1. GTDB lineage: Bacteria > Bacillota > Clostridia > Lachnospirales > Lachnospiraceae > Mediterraneibacter > Mediterraneibacter norfolkensis. The sequence continues at coordinate 20,912 of DWUT01000058.1, read as the reverse complement.
GTAGCGATCAAGAGAGCAAGACATATTTCTCTTATGCCGTATGTTCAGGACTGATCAGAAATATGAGAAGGGCTTTCGGAATATTCCGGAAGCTCTTTTTTTTTCTGTTATATTATTGACATATGTTCATAATGGAGTATACTGAAATCAGAGTTTCCGTAACCCGACAATGCAGGAGAAAGGAGAGATATCATGGCGAGACCACAGAAGCAGAGATGTATCTGTTCTTTGCCCCGGGTCACCGGTTTTTCCCCGCAGGGGGAGAGTGCAGAGGGCAGCGTAAACCTTACATACGATGAATATGAAGTGATCCGTCTTCTGGATCTTCTTCAGATGACCCAGGAAGAATGCGCAAAGCGCATGGATATCTCCCGCCCTACCGTGACCCGGATCTACAATGAGGCGCGGAGGAAGATGGCTGACATGCTCATTAACGGAAAGGAACTCACGATCGGCGGGGGAGATGTTGTTGTCTGTACCGGGTTGAAGCCGGAGTGTGTGAATGAAGAGCATTGCTGTCAGAAGAATAAAGAACTGCTGAGAGGGTGGCGGAAATCAGGAGAAACCGGGGCTCCGCAGGAAATGCTGCGGTGCTGAGTAGATGCAGAGAGGGAAAGAAAAGAGGTAGAACGATGAAGGTATTGATCATTGGCGGAGTAGCCGCCGGAACAAAGACTGCCGCGAAACTGAAAAGAGAGGACAGAAGCGCAGAAGTTACCGTAATCACGAAAGACCAGGACATCTCCTATGCGGGGTGCGGACTTCCTTACTATGTGGGAGGATTGATCGGGAGCAGGGACGAGCTGATCGTGAACACGCCCCAGAAATATTCCGGGCTGACCGGTGTGGAAGTGAGGACTGGGAAGGAAGCTGTCGCGCTGGACGTGGAGAAGAAGGCGGTCACGGTGCGGGATACCGTTACCGGGGCTGAAGAGGTCTGTCCCTACGATAAGCTTGTGATCGCTGTGGGAGCGTCCCCGGCGGAACTGCCGATCGAGGGAAAGGATCTTCCGGGTGTATTTAAAATGCGTACGCCGGACGACGCGGAGGGGATCCGTACATACGCCGACGCAAACAATGTGAAGAAAGCAGTTGTGATCGGAGCAGGTTTTATCGGCCTTGAGGCTGCTGAGAACCTGCAGGCAAAGGGGATCAATGTGACGGTCATTGATTTCGCGCCCCAGATTCTTCCGAACATCCTGGATCCGGAGATGGCAGCATACGCGAAGAAGCATCTGATCAATGCGGGAATCCGCGTCCTGACCGGAACCAGCGCACAGCAGGTGCTGGGAACAGATAGAGTGACCGGAGTGAAGACTTCGGCAGGGACGCTGCCCTGTGAATTGCTCATCATGGCGGCGGGGATCCGTCCGAATACGGAGTTCCTGAAAGATACCGGGATCGAGATGTTCAAGGGAACGATCCTCGTGGATGAGACCATGAAGACAAGTCTGGATGATGTGTATGCGGCTGGAGACTGCGTGATGGTGACGAACCGGATCACGGGAGCGCGCCAGTGGTCGCCCATGGGTTCTTCTGCAAATATGGAAGGCCGTACGCTTGCCCAGGTGCTGACAGGCGCGCAGAAAACCTACCCGGGCGTGCTGGGAACCGGCGTGGTCAAGCTGCCGGGACTGAACATCGGCCGGACCGGTCTGACGGAAGCCCAGGCAAAGGAAGCCGGATATGATGTGGTGACCGTGCTTGCTCCCACGGACGACAAGGCTCATTACTATCCGGACGCGTCCTACTTTATCACGAAGCTGATCGCAGACCGGACCACGAGAAAATTGCTGGGAGTCCAGGTGTTCGGACCAGGCGCCGTGGACAAGATGGTGGATATCGCGGTCATGGGCATCAACATGGGTGCTGTGCTGGAGGACTTTGAGAACGCGGACTTCGCCTATGCTCCGCCCTTCTCGACGGCGATCCATCCGTTTGTGCAGGCGGTCTATGTGCTGATGAACAAGATTGACGGAGAACTGGTCAGCATGACGCCGGCGGAGTACGCGGCAGGAGCGGCAGAGGACTATACGGTCGTGGACGTGGCGCCGGAGCCGAAGATCCGCGGAGCTCATTTCGTGAACCTGGCACAGGTGAACGGAGAAATCGAAGGGCTCGGCAAAGATGAGAAGATCCTTCTTGTCTGCGCGAAAGGAAAGAGAGCGTACTTCCTGCAGAACAGGATGCGTTATTACGGATATAAGAATACTGTGGTGCTGGAAGGCGCAACCTTCTTTAACGATGTGAAGGTGAAGAACGCGGAAGGAGAGGTCTCGAAGGAAGAGGAGACGAGAGTGAAGGCGCTGGGCTTTCTGAAGGATAAAAGAACGCCGGATAAGTTCAACGCCCGTGTGATCACCCGAAACGGGAAGATCACATCAGAGGAGGCAAGAGCGATCGCGGAGGCTGCGGAGAAGTATGGAAGCGGCGAGGTGACTATGACTTCCCGTCTGACCGTGGAGATCCAGGGCGTACCCTTTGACAATATCGATCCTATCAGAGAATACCTGCTGCAGGCGGGACTGGAGACCGGCGGCACCGGTTCGAAAGTCCGTCCGGTGGTATCCTGTAAGGGAACGACATGCCAGTACGGGCTGATCGACACCTTTGCGCTGTCTGAAGAGATCCATGAGAGGTTCTATCACGGATACCGGGAGGTGAAGCTGCCCCATAAGTTCAAGATCGCGGTGGGAGGCTGTCCGAACAACTGCGTGAAGCCGGATCTGAACGACCTGGGCATCATCGGCCAGAGAGTGCCGCAGATCGATCTGGAGAAATGTCATGGATGTCAAGTGTGTCAGGTAGAGGAAAACTGCCCGATCAATGTGGTGAAGATGACAGACGGAAAGATCACCATCGACAGGAACGCATGCAACCACTGCGGACGCTGCGTAGGAAAATGCCCGTTCCATGCGGTTGAAGACTACATGAACGGATACCGGGTCTACATCGGAGGCCGCTGGGGAAAGAAGGTTACCCAGGGAAGATATCTGGACAAAGTGTTTACGGATAAGGAAGAAGTCTTCTCCATCGTGGAGAAAGCGATCCTTCTGTTCCGCGAACAGGGGATCACGGGCGAGCGCTTTGCGGATACAGTCGCACGGCTGGGATTCGAGAATGTACAGGAGCAGCTCATCTCGGATGATCTGCTGGCGAGAAAAGAAGAGAACATCAAAGCCCAGAAGCATCTGACAGGCGGGGCGACCTGCTGATCGGATCTGCGGAAAACGGGAGAGCGGACTAAAACAGCGGGACGTATCCGGGGGAAAGGCGGAGACAGGATGAAGAAGATGAATATCAATGACGCGGCGCGAGAACTTGGCGTCTCTGCGTCTACAGTGTCGCGGTCCCTTTCCGGAAAGGGAAGGATCAGCAAGGAGACGCGGCGCAGGGTGATCGAATATGCCCGTGAACACGGATGGGATCCGGAACTCATCGAAAGGGCGGAGCGGGGGCGGAGAAAGACAGAGACCGTCGCTGTGATCCTGCCGGAGGTGGATGAACTTGTGGAACAGCCTTTTTTCTATGCATGCATGTCCGGTGTGAACGAGATGGCTCTGGCAAACGGGTATGACATGCTGGTCATCATTGCGGGGCAGGAGGACCTTACGCATCTGAAAAGAGTCACTGAGTCCGGGAAGGCGGACGGGGTCATCCTGATGCGCACTTATCGGAACGACTCCTCCGCCGCATGGCTGAAGGCTGCGGGGATCCCTTTTGTGTCCGTCGGCTCTCTGGATGATAACAGTGCGGTTCAGGTCGACTACGACAACGCGGGCGCGTGCCGGGATCTGACAGCGATCCTGCTCGCGAGAGGGATGCGGCGGATCGCCTATCTCGGACCGGATGACGGAAAGATCGTAAACGAGGAGAGATATGCCGGTTATCTGCAGGCGTACGAAGAATCCGGGCTAAAGGTCGGAAAAGAGTATGTCTGCCGGGAGAGGCTGACGCCTTCGGGGACGCGGAAAATGGTGGAGCGGTTCCTGGAAGAGGGAGCTGACTGCATCCTGTGTCAGGACGACGCGGTATGTACGGCAGTGCTTAAGGAACTGCGCATCAGAGGCGTGAAGATTCCGGAGGAGATCAAGGTGGCATCGTGTTACAACAGCCGGTTTCTGGAAAATTATCCTGTCACGGTCACAACGCTGGATTTTAACGCGATAGAGAGCGGGAGAGAGACCTGCAGGCTCCTGCTGGAAATGCTCCGGGGTCAGGCGGTTCCGGTGAAAACGGTGCTGAGTCATGAAGTCCTTCTGAAGGAATCTACAGAAATAAGAGAATAATACGCGGAGCCCGGTCCGGGAGCACGAAAATGGCAGCGGTGGAATGGCGCGCAAAATGCGCAATATTTCTCCGCTGCTTTTTGATCGAGAGAGAAAAAAGATTTGTGAAAAAGATGGTTTTTATTGAAAAATAGATGCCAAAGTGATATGATTTCGTCAGAAAACAAGAAAAAACAGGTTTGCGCACTTTTGTGCACAAAATGCGCAAAAATCGCGCGCGGACAGGAGGTAAACGTATGTTTGGAGAACACATTTTACATGGCGGCGACTATAACCCGGATCAGTGGCTGGATCACCCGGAGGTCCTGGAAGAGGACGTCAGGCTGATGAAGGAAGCAAATGTCAACTGCGTGAGTCTGGGGATTTTTGCCTGGGCGGCGCTGGAGCCGGAAGAGGGAAAATATGACTTTGACTGGATGGAACGGATCATTGACCGTCTCGGGGAAGATGAGATCCAGGTGGTGCTGGCGACCCCTTCCGGGGCAATGCCCCACTGGCTGACTCAGAAATACCCGGAGGCCATGCAGGTCCAGGCAGACGGGAAGCGGAATCTTCCGGGGAAACGGCACAATTTCTGCTACACATCCCCGGTGATGAGAAAAAAGATCCATGCCATAGACAGCGCACTGTCAGAGCGTTTCGGCAGGAAGAAGAATGTGATCCTCTGGCATCTCTCCAACGAGCTGGGCGGGAACTTCGCAGATTCTTCCTGTCACTGCGAACTGTGCCAGGAGGCGTTCCGGGACTGGCTTAAGGAGAAGTACGGCACGCTGGACAACCTGAACCGGGCTTACTGGAGCAGTTTCTGGAGCCACACTTACTCTGACTGGAGCCAGCTCCACAGTCCGGCTCCCCACGGCGAGACTACGATGACAGCCCTCACCCTGGACTGGAAGCGGTTCGTGACGCACCAGATGAGCGAGTTCACGAGGGAGGAGATCGCTGCAGTGCGGGAACACTCGGATCTTCCTGTGACGACCAACTTTATGTATTTCTTTAAGGGGCTGGACTACGGGAAAATGCGGGATGACCTGGATATTATTTCCTGGGACAATTATCCTTTCTGGCATAAGACGAAGGATGAAGTGCCTGCGGCAGTGAAGGCTGCGGCAAATCACAATATCATGCGTTCCCTGAAAAAGCAGCCGTTCCTTCTGATGGAGAGCACGCCGTCGTCCGTGAGCTGGAGAGAGTTCAACCCGGTGAAACGTCCGGGAATGCACATGCTCTCCTCCATGCAGGCTGTTGCCCACGGATCCGATTCGGTGCAGTACTTCCAGTGGAGAAAGGGAAGAGGGGCATTTGAACAATTCCACGGCGCGGTAGTAGGGCACAAGAACGGCAGCAATACCCGGACTTTCCGGCAGGTGACGGAGCTGGGAGAGAGACTGAACCGCCTTTCCGGCCTCATTGACGGTACGGTGAACCGGCCCAAAGCCGCGGTGATCTTCGACTGGGAGAACTGGTGGGCGCTGGAGGACGCGTCCGGTCCCAGACAGGACATCAGCTACATCGACTGTATCCTGGAACACTATCAGGCAATGTGGGAAGCCGGGATCGATACAGACTTTATCAATATGGATGACAGCCTGGAAGGATACTCTTTTGTCACAGCGCCTCTGAATTATATGTATAAACCGGGATACGCCGAAAAGGTACGGAAATTTGTGGAAGACGGAGGAATCTTCGCGACGACTTATTTCAGCGGGATCGCGGACGATACCGACCTGTGCTTTACCGGGCATCATCCTCTTGCGGATGTGCTTGGGATCGAGCAGGAAGAGATCGACGCTCCGTCGGAAGAATTCCCCAATTCCTTCTGCTATGGCGATAAGACATATGCTGCCGGGAACCTTAGGGAGCTGATCCATGCGGCGGAGGGGACAGAAGTGGTCTCCGTCTATGAAGAGGACTATGTAAAGGGCGAGCCCGTGGTGACTGCCCATTCCTTTGGAAAAGGAAAAGCATGGTATCTCGCTGCTGCGGCGGGAGAAGATTTCCTGCGCGTATTCTATAAGGACCGCCTGAGAGAAGCGGGACTGGAAAATGCGCTGGGGGCGGAACTGCCATACGGAGTGACTGTCACGGAGCGCGTCGGGGACGGCGGGAAAGAGATCGTCTTTGTCATGAACTTCAGGGACGAGACCGTGAAGTTCCCGGCTGCCGGATCATGGACAGACGCGGAGAGCGGACAGAAATATGGCGGGACGCTGGAAATCGGGCCTTTCGGGTGCATTGTATTGAAAAGAGACTGACAGCGACAGGGGCGGATGCAAGGGCAGACGCCCCTTTTAATATGGATGCTGCTTTAATAATAGAGCGCTTTAACTCGATAAAATTTCACAAAACTGTTTTCTGATTTTTATAGAATTTATAAAATTTTAACAAAAAACAGAATGCACTCTGTTTTTCTGTTGACTTTGTGTTTTTTTGAGCTATAATGAAACACAGGATTGAATAAGCCAATGCGAAGAACAGGACAGGACTTCCAAAGTTGAAATGTTTTCAGAGAGTTTCCGGAGGGTGCGAGGAAACAGCATGACAAGGGAGCCATCCCCTGCGAGCAGTCAGGGTGAACCGTATTTTTACAAGTAGCCCGGACCGGAATTCCACCGTTATAAGGAGAACTGTTAATCCGTCGGAGTATCGGCGGACGACGGTACAGAGAGACCGGATGGCATCCGGTAAACAGAAGTGGTAACGCGGAGAAGATAATCTTCGTCTTCTGACAGAGAGATCTGTCGGAGGACTTTTTTTATTTTAACAGGGAATTCTTTGTCCCTTGAAAAAAGTCCTTCAGACTTATTCAGTTTTACATAAGCAAAAAAAGGAGAGTAGAGAATCATGAACACACTGGTAATCGTATTGATCGCCGCTGTCTGCCTGATCGCGGCGTATACTCTGTACGGACGCTGGCTGGCAAAAAAGTGGGGAATCGACCCGAAGGCAAAGACGCCGGCAGTCGTACATAATGACGGGCAGGATTATGTACCTACAGACGGATGGACCGTATTCGCCCATCAGTTTTCATCGATCGCAGGAGCAGGCCCTGTCACCGGAGCAATCCAGGCGGCGGCATTCGGATGGCTTCCGGTCCTTCTCTGGATCCTCATCGGAGGTATCTTCTTCGGAGCCGTCACAGACTTCGGTGCGCTGTATGCGAGCGTGAAGAACGACGGAAAATCCATGGGACTTCTGATCGAGAAATATATCGGAAAAACAGGACGTAAGCTGTTCCTCGGATTCTGCTGGCTGTTCTGCCTGATCGTTATCGCGGCGTTCGCAGATATGGTAGCAGATACATTTAACGCCTATGTTGTGACGGACGGAGTAAAGACTCTTTCCGAGAATGCGACAGTAAACGGGGCTGCGGGAAGTATCTCCCTGTTCTTTATCCTGTTTGCAGTTGTATTTGGAGTATCACAGCACAAATTGAAACTGACCGGCTGGAAAGAAATCGTATTCGGTCTGGTATGCACAGTGCTTGCATTTGTATTCGGTATGAATTTCCCGGTGATCCTCGGGAAAGAGATGTGGGTATACATCGCGTTTATCTATATCTTCCTCGCTGCAGTGCTTCCGATGTGGTTCGTAATGCAGCCGAGAGATTTTATGTCAACCTTTATGTTCGTCGGCATGATCGCCGGAGCTGTTCTCGGACTGCTCTTTGCTCATCCGACCATGAACCTTCCGGCATTTACAGGATTCGAGAATGACAGCCTCGGAACGCTGTTCCCGATCCTGTTCGTAACGGTTGCCTGCGGAGCGGTATCCGGTTTCCACAGTCTGGTGTCCTCCGGAACTTCTTCCAAGACGATCTCAAACGAGAAGGATATGCTGAAAGTAGGATACGGCGCAATGGTTCTGGAAAGCCTTCTGGCGGTTATCGCCCTCTGTGTTGCCGGCGCGGCCGCAAGCGCGGACGGAACCGCTGCAGTGGGAACACCGTTCCAGATCTTCTCATCCGGCGTCGCAGGATTCCTTGAGATGTTCGGCATCCCGGGATATGTTGCGCAGAGCTTCATGACAATGTGCGTTTCCGCGCTTGCATTCACAACACTGGATTCTGTTGCCAGGATCGGACGTATGTCCTTCCAGGAGCTGTTCAGCGTGGATGATATGGAACATGCGGAAGGATGGAGAAAAGTTCTCTGCAATAAATATTTCTCAACGATCATCACACTGGTATTCGGCTATATCCTGACACAGGTGGGATACTCCAATATCTGGCCTCTGTTCGGAAGCGCGAACCAGCTCCTGAGCGCCCTCGTGCTGATCACGCTCTGTGTATTCCTGAAAGTGACAGGAAGAGAGCTGAGAACACTGGTGCCGCCGTTTGTGATCATGCTGATCGTGACATTCACAGCGCTGGTACAGAGATTTATCTCTCTTGTCAATGCGTTCGCGGCGGGAACAGGCGTCTTCATGGTAGAGGGACTTCAGCTCATCGTAGCTGTCCTGCTGATGATCCTTGGAGTGACGATCGTGGTTACTTCAGGAAAAGAACTGATCACAAAGAAAGCAGAAAAATAATAAGTATCGATCCTGAAAATACAGGAGGATATGAAAAGAAATATATGAAAAGAGGCATCCCTCAGGTCATTCAGACTTTTGGGATGCCTCTTTTTAGTTATAAGGCTGCGTTTAATAATCGAGCGCCTCTGTGTAGATCTCGCGTACTTCGTCCTCGGTAAATACTTTCGGATGGTTCTGGATGCTCGCAAGAGATACCTTGAAGGCGTTGCCGGTCATCCAGTCCACGTCTTCGGCTTTTACACCTTCCGCGGAAAGGTTTGTCCTCAGATCGATCTTTTCAAGGAACCGGGTCAGTGTATTCACGAAATCCGTTTCATCTGTCCCGCCGAGAATCTGTGAGATCCTGGCGAATTTTTCCGGCGCCGAGGAGATCGAGCGGCGGTAGATGACTGGCGCCAGTGCGGCGAGACCTCTTCCGTGGGTGATGTTGCGCAGGCCGCTTGCCGGATGCTCCAGTCCGTGAGGAGCTGTCACACCTGCCTGGTTGATGGACATGCCTCCCAGTGTGCTGGCAAATGTGATCCCGCACCAGGCATCCGCCTCGTCAAGGCCGTTGTATACCGGGATAAGGTTTTCACCGATCAGCCTGATCCCTTCCAGGGCGAAGATCTCTGTGACGGGGGAGCAGGTCCTGCTCAGATATGCTTCCATACAGTGGCAGAGGGCGTCAAACCCTACGGACGCCAGCACTTTTTTCGGCATGGTCTTCATCAGTTCCGGATCGATGATGGACGCCTTCGCGATCACGGAATTATCCCGGAGGGATTTTTTGTCTTTCGTCTCATCGTCTGTGAGGACGGCAAAACAGTTTCCCTCACTTCCGGTCCCGCATGTGGTCGGAACAAGGATAAGGGGAAGAGCGCCTGTTCCGGTTTTCTTTCCGTATATATAATCGAAGATCGGTCCTTCATTGCAGGCGGCAAAGGCGATGGCTTTGCTGCAGTCCATGATGCTGCCTCCGCCCAGCCCGACGATGACCTGAATGCCTGCTTCCTTTGCAATACCGGCGCCCCGCATGACAGTGGAGGCCAGGGGATTGGGCTCTGCTTCGTCGAATACAGTCACCTCAGCCCCTGCTTTTTCAAGCAGGGACTTTGCGCGGCCAAGGAGACCGGAACGCTTGGTGCTGTGCCGTCCTGTGACGATCATGACCTTTTTTCCGTAGCGGGCAGCCTCCTCTCCGAGAACTTCTGTTTTTCCGGGACCGAAGATCAGGTTGACCGGAAGATAGTATTGAAATGAATGTGTCTGCATCATTTTTTCCTCCATTCTGTTTCCGGATCTATGCTGTGAGTTCTTCTACGGCTTCCCGGATGATTTCAGCAGCCTTGTCGCAGTGTTCCTCTGTCAGGATCAGCGGCGGCACCATACGGATCACACTGCTTCCGATGGCAGTGATGAGCAGCTTCTTCTCGAAACATTTGTGTTTAACGTCCACGGCGTTGACGGTTCCGTCAAATTCTACGCCGACCAGGAGACCCTGTCCCCTGACTTCTTTGATATGGGGAAGCGTTTTCAGCTTATCCATGAAATAGGCGCCCATCTTCTTTGCATTTCCGGCAAGATCACGGTCCAGAAGTTCTCCGATCTCTGCGAGAGATGCGGCGCAGGATACCGGGTTGCCTCCGAATGTGGTTCCGTGAGATCCGGGAGTGAAGGCTTTTGCAACTTCTGCTGTCGCACAGATCGCGCCGATGGGCATTCCGCCGCCCATGGCCTTTGCCATGGATACGATATCCGGCTTGATTCCGTAGTTCATGTAGGACATGACGGCGCCGGTCCTGCACCATCCTGTCTGAACCTCATCGAGAAGGATGAGCATTCCTTTTTCATCGCACAGTTTACGCAGCCCGGACAGGAATTCCTGAGTTGCCGGATGGACACCGCCTTCGCCCTGTACCGGCTCCACCATGATCGCGATGGTATCGTCTGTCACGGCACTTTTAAATGCTTCCAGGTCGTTGAACTCTGCATAGGTAAATCCGGGAACCATGGGCTTGAAGCCGATCTGGCATCCGTTGTCCGGCTGGCCTGTCGCGCTCATGGAACCATAGGAACGGCCGTGGAAGGACTCTTTTGCAGTGACGATATTGTAGTGGGTCGGACCATATTTTTCCACGCCGTATTTTCTGGCCATTTTGATCATAGCCTCGTTTGCCTCAGTACCGGAGTTCTGGAAAAAGATCTTATCCATTCCGATGGCGTTGCATATTTTCTCAGCCAGCAGCGCCTGCGGGATCGTATACGGATAGTTGAAGGTGTGCATGATGTCGTCCACCTGATCCTTTACTGCGGCCACAACTTTCTTGTTGCAGTTTCCGGCGCTGTTTACCGCGATACCTGCGTAGAAATCCAGGTAGGCTTCCCCGTTCTCGTCGTAGATGTACATATCTTCCGCGCGTTCCGCGAGCATGGGGAAACGCTCATATGTATCGATCATATATTTCTCTACAAGTCCTTTGATGTCTTCCTTTGTATATCCTGTCTCAGTCAGTTTCATGTTCTTCTCCTCCATTCGTTTCTACAGCAGTCCTTTGATCTGCAGATAATCTTTTATTACTTTTACGCAGTTGTCGATCCCGACCCGTTCACTGTTGAGCGTCATGTCGTAGTTTACCGGGTTGGTCCAGTAGTTTCCATGCGTATAGTATGCGTAGTAGTCCGCGCGGTATTTGTCCGTGTGAGCGATCGTCGCGTTGGCGACCTCCTCGGTAACGCCCATGTTGGCGATGGTCCGTTCCACGCAGAATGCCCGGGGAGCCTCCACGTAGACGCTGACCACGTTGGGGCGTCCTCTCAAGACCCAGTCGGCACATTTTCCGACGATCACACAGGATTCGGTATCAGCCAGATTTTCAATGATCTGTTTCTCGTACTCAAACAGTGTGTCGTCTGAGACGAACTTTTCATTTCTGGCAATGTAATGCTTTGCACGGGGCAGCCCTTTCAGAAAACTGGAGAACCCTCCGTGGGCCCGGATCTTTTCGTTTACTTCCTCAAACAGCTGTTCATCCAGCCCGCTCAGCTGGCTGGCAAGGGTGAGGATCCGGTTTTCATAACAGTGGATCCCCAGCTCCTTTGCCAGTTTCGACGCGATCTCTTTCCCGCCGGTGCCGAACCCTCTTGCGAATGTCACGACATAATTTTTCATCTGTCATCCTCCTCACGTGCAGACAATGGTCATCCGGCCAGGTATCTGCTCAGAAATTCTCTTGTCCTCGGATTCTTCGGAGCGGTGAACAGGACGTCCGGGGACGCGTCCTCCGCCACATAGCCTTTATCCATGAAGATCGTTCTCGTTGACACGTCTCTGGCGAAAGCCATCTCATGTGTCACGATGATCATGGTAAGACCGGTCTCAGCCAGCTCCTTCATGACTTCCAGTACCTCCCCGACCATTTCAGGGTCCAGGGCGCTGGTGGGCTCGTCGAAGAGAAGAACCTCGGGGTTCATGCAGAGCGCACGTGCGATGGCGACTCTCTGCTTCTGGCCTCCTGAGAGCTGCGCCGGTCTGGCGTTGATGTAGGGCGCCATCCCTACTTTTTTCAGATGGGTGATGGCACGGTCAAAGGCCTCTTTTTTTGAGAGATGAAGAACCTTCCGTGTGCAGCACATGCAGTTTTCCAGTACGGTCATATTGTTGAACAGGTTGAAGGACTGGAAGACCATGCCCACTTTTGCACGGTACTTGTTGATCTCTCTCTGGACGTCTCTGATCTCTTTTCCGTGATAGAGGATCCGTCCGCTTGTCTGATGCTCCAGTCGGTTGATGCACCGGAGCAGGGTGGATTTCCCTGAACCGGATGAACCGACGATGCAGATCACTTCTCCTTTATCTACGGATATATCTATTTTCCTGAGCACCTCGTGGTCTCCAAAGGATTTGCTCAGGTTTTCAATGCTGATGATATTCTCTGCCATAGTTGCCGTTTCTCCTTTCTGATCACAGTACATACCTGATCTCTACTGAGCCTCCATGTACTCCACTGCAAGAACATAGTCCTTCTTTCCTTCCATCTTCTTCTCGATCAGGCTGAAAAGCCTGCTGAATACAAAGCAGAGCACAAAGTAGATCACTGCGATGACGAGATATGCTTCGTAGTATTTATAGTAATTGGCTCCTGCTGTCTTGGCAGCCATGAAAAGTTCCTGTACTGCGATAACGTTCAGCACGGAGGTCATCTTCAGGTTTGTGAGGAACGTGTTTGCCATTTCAGGGAGTATGTTTCGGAATGCCTGCGGAAGCACGATAAAAAGCATTGTCTTCAGAGGAGACATTCCCATTGCCAGAGCGCCTTCCCTCTGGCCTGTATCGATGGAATTGATCCCGGCACGGACCGTCTCAGCCATGTAGGCTCCTGTGTTGAGGACCGTTACCAGGATGCCGGCGGCGACGGAAGAAAGTTCCACGCCCGACTGGCGGAGTCCGTAGTAGACGATCATTGCCTGCACGATCATGGGAGTTCCCCTGAAGATCTCCACATAGATCCGGCATACTGCCTTGATAAGTTTAAAGACAGCGCTCTTTATGATATTATCTTCTTTTCTGATCCTGATATCCTGGATCAGCCCGACCACATATCCGAGTATAAACCCGAGAATGGTCCCGCTGATGGCTATGTACAGTGTCAGGATCGTTCCCTGGATGAACATGTTCGAGTATTTTTCGGCGAGAAAGATCACCCATTCCAATGAATTTGTCGGCTCAGTAATGTTAAACAGCATGCAGAATACCTCCCTTTTTTATCCTGTCTTTATCCCATATTATTCTGACGCCGGCTGCAGTTTGATCACCTGATCCATCAGTTCATCCATGGCGGCTTTGTCGTTCCATCCGATGGCATCCATGGCATCCTGGATTTTGTCTCTCAGGGCTGTGTCGTCTTTTCTCGTGGCGATACATACATTTACCATCTCATCGTCTCCTGTAAAGGTATCGGAGGGATCCAGAGTGATCACCTTCAGATCATCGTTTGTCAGTGCTGCTGACTCTGCTGTCGGAAGATCAACTACGCACACATCCGCGACGCCGTTGGAGATAGCCATAAAGCATTCGGAGGTTGTCTCGTAGTTTCCGGCCTGTACACCGCCCTCGATCTGATCCAGAAGCGGAACCCATCCGGTTCCCAGCTGTGTCGTGAGCTTACATCCGGTTCCGGCAAGATCGGAAAGTTTTGTCACATTCTCATAAGCCCCGCCCTTCTTTACAACGATGCAGTTATCTCTATAGTAATATGGCTCGGTAAAGGAGTAGGAGATCTCACGCTCAGCTGTCCTTCCCATACCGGCTATGATCGCGTCATAATCTCCGGCGTCCAGGGAAGTTCCGATGGAACTCCAGTCAACTTTGTGGACTTCCAGTTCCATGCCCATTTCGTCGGCGAGTTTCTGTGCTACAGCCACATCGTAACCGTAGGCGTAAAAATCGGATCCGTAGATCGGCACCGCCTTAGAGCCGTCTGCCAGATCTTCTGTCTCCTGTGTCCAGTTGAACGGAACATAGTTGCATTCCATTCCGACGCGGAGAACTTTATCGCTGTCTGCGGATGACGCAGAAGCTGTATCAGTGCTGTCTGATCCGCATCCCGCCGCCATCGCCATTGTCATTAAGGCCGTCATACATACCGCCGCTGCCCGTCTATATCTTTTTTTCATAATAAATTCCTCCTTCTGACAATGGAAAAGGCGCTCATCCCGTCTGAGTGGAATGAACGCCTTTGTCCATCTATGTTTAAATATATTGTTTTATGATCAAACTTAATCGAATCCTGCCTTCTGCACGTCTGCAGTCCGGCGGAAGAGCAGAGGATATAACAGAAACGGCGTCCATTCCTTTCGAAATGAACGCCGTTGTTCCATGCTGTCATATGCCTGTTCGATTAAGTTGACTCGATTATATATAAAATCACATGGGATTGTCAACGTGATTTCTGCATATCATTTTTTGGAAATTTTCGAAAAATTTATGCATTTTTGCAGAATATTGTTAATTTAGAAAAGTTTTCTGCATAAAATCAGGACCGGAACCTTCGTGAACAACGGTTATATCACAATCCTGTGATAATCTTCCTGCCGCCATTTTTTTACGTGGTGCCCGTGTTATAATGTCAGATGAAAAACGCGCTGAAATGAAAGGAAGTAAAAATGTTGAAGATACTGGTAGTGGAAGATGACTGGGAAATGAACCGGAGTATCTGTTATATCCTGGAAGAAAACGGATATGAGACTGTTTCCGCCCACTCCATCGCAGAGGCGCAGAAGGCGCATGAGGACGGAAAAGCGGATCTGGTCCTCCTGGATGTGAACCTTCCGGACGGGGAGGGCTTCGGATTCTGCGAGTGGCTCCGGGAGCGCTCCCGGGTGCCGGTGCTGTTCCTGACGGCAAGAGATCTGGAAGAGGATGCGCTGAGAGGATACGAGCTGGGAGCGGAGGACTACGTGACAAAGCCTTTTTCTATGAAGATTCTTCTGAAAAAGATCGACGTGATCCTGAAGCGCAGCAGGGAGGATCAGGGACAGATCTTTGACGACGGATTTCTGAGGATCGATCTTGGGAGGGCAAAAGCGGAGGCAGGCGGAAGGGATTGCCAGGTGACGCCCACGGAGTTTCGGATCCTGAGGGAATTCCTTGCTCACAGAGGACAGCTTCTCACATACGATGTGCTTCTGGAAAGGCTGTGGGACGGGGGAAACCAGTTTGTGGACCGGCATGCCCTGGCGGTGAACATCAACCGGCTCCGGGGAAAGATCGAGGATGAAGATCACAGATATATTTCGAATGTTTACGGGATGGGATATCAATGGTTTGGACAGTGAGCATTGCCCTGTGCGCCGCGGCCGTTGCCGCGGTCATGGCATATAAGATGTGGAGACTGAAGAAAGATATATATGATTTTGCGGATTCTTTTGAGAGGAACCTGGACGCGGTCATTGAGGGGCGCAGGCCGGATCCGGATGGAGAGACGGAGGATACGCTTTCAGGGAGAGTCAATGAAAAACTTCACAGAGCGGAACATATCCTGGAGCAGAAAAGCAGTGAGATCCGGGAAAGCCGGCAGCAGATGAAAGAACTGATCTCTGATATCTCCCATCAGACAAAGACGCCTATTGCCAATCAGAAGCTGTATCTGGAGATCCTGAAGAGCCGGAAATTTTCGGAGGAAGATCAGGAACTCCTGGACAGGCTGGAACACCAGACGGATAAGCTGGAGTTTCTGTTTCAGAGTATGGTAAAGATGTCCAGGCTGGAGACCGGGGTGATCCAGATTCAGAAGAAGGAACAGGATCTGATGAAGACCATCGGGAGCGCGGTATCCGGGATCGTCTCCGGGGCAGAAGCGAAAAAACTTCTTCTCTCCGTGAAAATGGAAGAGGGCGTAGGGGAAGGAAACGGACAGATCATTCTGTCTCATGACAGGAAATGGACGGAGGAGGCTGTTCATAATCTCCTGGACAATGCGGTGAAATATACCGGATCGGGTGGAAGCATCGCGATCCGTGTGGTCCGGGGAGAAATTTTTACGGAGATCCATGTCAGCGACAGCGGAAAGGGAATCGCTCTGGAGCGGCAGGCGCAGATTTTCACAAGATTTTACAGGGAGCCGGAGGTACATGACCAGGAAGGCGTGGGGATCGGACTGTATCTTACCCGGAAGATCGCGGAACTTCAGGGCGGCTATGTCCAGGTGCGTTCCGAGCCGGGAAAGGGATCGGATTTCTGCATTTATCTGCCGAACGGGTAAGGGCTGCAGGAAGAATATCATGGGGAGAACATCATAGGAAGAGCATCTGAAAAGAAGGGGGATCCTCACAGTTTTGTGATTCTTCCGGATTGAGACGGGTTTGTGATTTTTACAGATTATGATGGAATCACAAAGGAGGAAGCAGATATGAATGATGAGATCGTAAGGACAGAAAAACTGAAAAAATATTACCGGCTGGGAGAGAACACGGTGAAGGCGCTGGACGGGGTGGACTTTTCCGTGAAGGAAAGAGAGTTCGTCTCGATCATAGGAAGATCCGGAAGCGGGAAGAGTACCCTTCTGCATATGATCGGAGGTCTTGACGTCCCCACATCCGGTGAGGTCTATGTCGGGGGAAAGCGTCTTTCCGGGATGAAGAGGGATCAGCTCGCAGTATTCCGGAGAAGAAAGGTGGGATTCATCTTCCAGAGCTATAACCTGGTTCCGGACCTGAATGTGTATGAGAACGTGGTTCTGCCTGTGGAGCTGGACGGGAAGCGGGTGGACCGGCGTTTCGTCAGTGAGATTCTGGAGTTGCTCCGGCTGGAGGAGAAAAGGGAGGCGCTCCCGGGAACCCTCTCCGGAGGACAGCAGCAGAGGGTTGCTATCGCCCGTGCCGTCGCCTCAAAACCGAGCCTGATCCTCGCCGACGAGCCTACGGGGAACCTGGATACGGCTTCCGGACACGACGTCATGGGACTGCTCAAGGTAGCGGCGAAACAGTTCCAGCAGACGGTGATCCTGATCACTCACGACAATGACATCGCGCAGATGGCGGACCGGATCGTGCATATCGAGGACGGCAGGATCGTGGAGAGCGGCGTGGAGAGATCCGGAAAGGCGGGTGGTTTCTATGCTGGCAAATAATAACAGAAAGGTCATTGACCGGATGGCAAAGAGTGCGGTGAAAAATCAGAAAGGAAAAAATCTGATCCTGTTCTTTTCTGTGGTGCTGTCGGCCTTTATGCTGTTTTCCATCTTTACGGTGGGGATCACTTATTTTAAGATGAACCGGCTCCAGAACATCCGGCTGAACGGCGGGGTATACGACGCCGTTATGTATGGGATCACGGAGGAACAGCTGGAAAAATGTGAAGCAGATCCGGATATTGATCGGGCCGGGATCATCGCCATGTCGGGATATATTGAATTAACAGAGGGGGACGATACAGTGGACGCCTCCTGTATCTGGGCGGATCCGGTCTCCTGGGACGAGATCATGGCGCCGGCGCGGGACTGGGTGAAGGGAGAGTACCCTCAGAGTGAGAACGAGGTCATGGTGACGGAGGAAGGACTGGAGAAAGCAGGGCTGAAAGGACTTACTGTGGGGGATTCTTTTTCGGCGGGATACAGGGACGGCGAAGGCCGGCTGATCCAGAAGGAGTTTACCATATCCGGCATGTGGGACGGATATGGAACGAAGAGTGCGTTCTATGTGTCAGAGGAGTTTTACAGACAGTCAGGATATGACATTTCCGAGGTGCGGTGCGGGAGATACCAGATGGATTTCGGGAAATGGATCATGACGGAAAAAGAGCAGGAAGCATTTATCGAGAGCATGGACCTGGGAAAGCAGCAGGCAATCTATTTCACAGGGGATATGGGGTACTCTCTCCCGATCTTTCTGGGATTGTGCGGTCTGATCTGTGTTACCTGTCTTTGCGCCTGCCTTGTGATCTATAATATCCTGTACCTGTCTGTGGCGGGAAATGTGCGGTATTACGGGCTGCTTCAGACAGTGGGGATGACAGGAAGGCAGGTCCGCCGTCTGATCGGCAGACAGATGCTTTTTCTCGGCGGAGCCGGGATCCTGACCGGGATCCTTGCGGGATGCGGAGTTTCCTTTTTCCTGTTCCCGTCGGTGATCCGGTTCCTGGGAATCCGTTCCGGGACGGCGGGAGAGATCCGTATCACGCTGAACCCGTTTGTCCTTCTCCTGACAGTGCTGCTGGCTGCGATGACGATCTGGATCGGGAGCAGAAAACCGGCTAAGATGGCGTCGTCAGTGTCCCCTGTAGAGGCGGCAGGCTATCAGCCGGGATGCGGGAAGAAAGGAACCCGGAGGACCCACAGGGGAAAACTCCTGACCGGAATGGCGCTGGATCAGATCCGGAAGGATAAACGGAAATCCGCAGTCATCATGGTCTCTCTGGCGGCGGGGATGTCTGTGTTCCTGTGCCTGAGTACACTGATCGAGAGCCAGGGAGCCAGGACCATCGTGATGAACCACATGGACAGTGATATGACCATCAGAAATGATACGCTGAAAAAGGAAGATCCGGAGGAGTGGGAGGATCTTCTGACAGACGATTTCCTGGAACAGCTCAGAGCGATCGAAGGCGTGGAAAAAGTGTATCCTCTCCTTTACGGACAGATCACGGTGCCCTGGGAGCCGGAGTTTGCGGACCGATGGATGCAGGAATTCTATGCGAAGTGGATGTATACTCCCTATGAGGATGATGTGGAAGAATATAAGGAACACCCGGAGAATTTTGCCTCTGTCATGATCGGGATCACGGAGGCGGAACTGCCCTATCTCCAGGAGACTATGGGGATAGAGATCGACAGGGAGGATTTCCTTTCAGGAAAGACCTGTGTGCTGTACCGGAACGATCTGGAACTGGAACAGAGCGATGTGGTCGGAAAGGAGATCACCTGCGGCAGGTATGAAGATGCTTCCGGCACGGAAGCAGCAGGCGCCGATACAGAAGCAGCAGGAGCCGGTACTGGCGGTGAGGCGGAAGGCACGGACGGAGCAGGCCGGGAGGACGGACTCCGCACGTTCCGGATCGCGGGAATGACAGATGAAGGATACTATACCGGGCCGGTGCTCGGCTGTCCTCCGACTGTCATAGTAAGTGATACTGTGATCAAAGAATTCCTCGGGAATCCCTGCGTCTGGAAAGCCCAGGTAATGTATGAAGAAGAATATGATGAGACGACAGAGAATGCTGTCAAAGAGCTGATCGGGAACAGTGAGGGCGCTCAGGGATTTTCATGGGAATCGAAGCTTGAATCCATGCAGGAAGTAGAACGGGCCCAGGGGAATATGAAGGAAGTCGGCATGGGCATCGCGCTGATCCTGGCGCTGATCGGTATCCTGAACTATGTGAACACTGTGACCGGAAATATCCAGAGCCGGCAGAGAGAGCTGGCTGTTCTGGAGAGCGTGGGGATGACTGACCGGCAGAGGAACCGGCTGCTGGTGACGGAAGGTCTGTTCTTTGCGGCGGGCTCTCTTCTGATCACGGCGACTGCAGGGCTTGGAGTCACCTATGTGATCTTTCAGTCCATGAATTATATGCAGGCTCCATTTGCAGTACCGATCGTGCCTGTGGCAGGGATGAGCCTTTTTATCCTGGCGGTATGTATCGGGATCCCGGTGATCGCGGGAGCAAGGATGATACGAAAGGGGAGCGTTATGGAGAGGGTGAGAGGATCCCTTAGTCAGTTATAAAAAAATATTTGTTTGGTACTTGACAAAAAGCGGCGGACGAGAGTATAATGCATATTGTAAGGTACAAGACAAAATGATTGGCAGAAAGGGGTATTTATATGACAGATATTATAGAATTAAAAGAACAGCAGGTATGTAACGAGTGTGACAGACACTGTCCGATGGATGATCTTCGCTGCGGACGGGGGAGAAGAGCCGCGGGGCTTGATGCGTCCGAAGAGCGCGGAGGACATGGCGACAGAGAAGGACGGGAAGACCGGGGACGTGGTGATCGCAGACGCGGAGAGCACGGAGACGGCAGAGAACGTGGACCGCGCGGAGACCGCGGAGATGGCAGAGAACATGGGGAGCATAGAGGACACGGACGTCATTTTCATGAGTTTGATACAGATGCAGAAGGAACAGCGGGACTCTATGCCAGATTGAGACAGTGCGGCCACTTACTCTTTCATAATGGAAAAGAGTATTCCAGTCAGAGGAAGATCCTGCTGATCCTTTCGGAGAACGGCGGGGAGATGACACAGCGTGAACTGACAGAAGAACTTGGGATCCATCGGGCATCCGTAAGTGAGGTGCTCGGAAAGCTGGAGAAAAAAGAAATGATCACCCGCAGCCAGGACGAACAGGACCGTCGGCGCGTACAGATCGCGCTTACAGAGAAAGGTGTGAATGCTGTTCAGGAAGGAAAGGAAACCCGTGAGGGCCAGGATACAGAAAAAATGTTCGCGGTTCTTTCGGAAGAAGAGAAAGACAGCCTTTATACAATATTGGGAAAACTTCTGAAGGAATGGAACAGCGGAGAAAAATGCAGGAAAAAAGAATGAGCCTCTGATGCTCATTCTTTTTTAGTTACTTTTCACACCCACGCCAGCTAAAACATGAAAGAAA
>DWUT01000057.1 GCA_019120615.1 Candidatus Mediterraneibacter norfolkensis | reverse complement strand
TACCCAAAGGCACATTGCAGGATTGTAAGCGGTCGCCAGGGTCTCGGGCAAGCCCGGACTTTGGCTCGCCGCCACTGCAAAAAAGCACCTGGAAATATTTCAGATGCTTTAAAGTGACTCCGAGGGGAATCGAACCCCTGATTCCAGCGTGAGAGGCTAGCGTCTTGACCGCTTGACCACGGAGCCATATTATGTTCGCTGTTCAGCCGTACCTCACAGCGAATATAACTATACCACATACATTTTGAATATGCAAGCTTTTTTAAAGATTTTTTTCACCTTTTTTTTGACGGGGGATTTTATTTTCAACTTGAACTATATTTTTAGAGTTGAAAAAATATACAAAAGACGCGTGGTTGAGGGATTTTCAAGACTTCTTATCCTTCCCTTAACCTATATATATTTTACCATTTTTTAGGAGAAAATACAACCCTCCGAAGCTCCACTTTTTAAGCTTTTAGTGAATTTGTTACAATTCAACAAATTCCCTCCCTTATCAACAAGTTCTCAACCTCTTCCCTGAAGCACTCTTCTGCAGTACGCCATCCTAATACTTTTCTGTACATCGTATTAATCCACTGTTCTACTTCTGCTATCTGTGTCCGAGTATAATTCTTGATCGCAGTCCCCTTCCTGACAAATCGCCTGACTATCCTGTTTGTATTTTCATTCAGCCCCCTCTCCCAGCTGCTGTATGGATGGGCATAATATACATCTATGTCAAAACGTTTTCCCAGTTTCCACAACTGTGCAAACTCAGATCCATTATCCGTAGTAATGCTCTTAAATATCCGTTCAAAAAAGGAGTATCTTTCCTCAATTTTTTAAGGAACCTATGCACTGCCTCAATGGTTCTCCCCTTTATTTTACGTACAATCTCCATCCTAGTCTTCCTCTCTGTCAAAGTAAGCAGGACATTGTCCTTTCCCTCTTTCTTTCCAATAATAAGATCTATCTCCCAATGTCCAAATTCTTCCCTGCTATTTATCCTTTCCGGACGTTCCTCTATGCTCATCCCCTGAAGCCGTTTATGCCTCCGGTCTTTTCCATATCCTCTATGTTTCCTGGATACTTTCTCAGGCAGATCAATATTTTTTATCCTCAAAAGCCCCATTTCAGTATATTTATATAACGTGCAGACACTGCATGTCTCGCTTTCATCAAACACGCCCTCGTTGATTGCTTTCATCCGTGCAGAAGCAAAAGATCTCTTTTTCCGTAAAACCTCATCTTCAACAAAATTAATAAACCGGGAACAGGTCTCAATCTTTTTTGGCGATCGGCATCTGGAACGATTTTTTTCATATACAGCCTGTCCAGTATCAGGAAAATACTCTTTCTTCTCAAAATAACCAATTATAACAACAGTCGTTCCACGCTTTAATTCGTTTCTTATCGTATTGCTTGCGCGATTAAGAATTTTCCCAATTTTATACGCGGAATATCCTTCCTTATGCAAGACTGCAATTCTTTTTCGCTCATCTTCTGTAAGATGTGCTCCTTTTTTTATTTTTATCATTTGTTCCATACCTAGCCATACCTCACACACCTGTCCAAAAAAGCATAATACCAAATTCTTACAGACATTGCAAAACAGAACTAAATACAAATCAGACGCTTGCACCGGCGACCCGCCGCCCTGTTAGGAACCGTCGCCCGGTGCATCCCTTCGGGAACGCTGGATATCAAAACATATCACCGAGAGAAGGTTCTTTTCTTTCCCCTCGACTTCTTCCTATCCACCTTCACATTTTCTCAACTTAACATTACAGCACCGGAACGTATCCGGCTTAATCGTCACAACATTCAATGTTTACGATCTTCCTGTTGCCTTTTCTTTTTCTGAATATTTCAATCGCCTTTTCTTTGTTTTCCACTTTTATGCATACCTCTGTTACCATAACAGCGTTGAACCAATACACAAATCTAAATGTCTTCATATTTTTTCCCTTTCCCGCCTGCCATCATCAGAGCCGGGAGGCGATCCCACGGCTGACGCTCCAGATCGGAGCGTTTCGGCTAAAATTTGCTTAGTTTTCGTATCGGATAATAGCGACTGTTTCGCCGGTTGATTTTAAGATTCCGTAACCGTTAAACATTGGCCCCACCAGTCCTAACAATTTAGGCTGATTATATAACTCTTCCCGTTGGCTTTCTGCCATCCGCCCGTCATTGTAGCTGTAGATCAGGCTTTCAAATTTTTCAACAGTATTTACTTTGGTCGGAAGATCATATACGCATTTCATCCCGTTTACACATGTTCCAATAATCATTTTCATTTCCTCTCTTTCTCCCGGCTTTTCCCGGCCGGGACGGGATATTTTATAGGTCAAACAGATCTATTACATCTTCATAATAACTGTCCATCTGATCCATCATTATTTCTGTCTCTGCCATGTTGCAGTTTTCCGGATCACACTCTTCCATTTTACAGCCTGAACAGCATTTCAAGATTCCTTCATATTCTTTGCTCATTTCTTTAACCTCGCTTTCCTTACCTTGTGATTATATTATAATATATAGCGGACATATATTCAATAGACATTATATCCAAAATATAGCGGACATATTTGTATATTTTGTATATAGAGGACATATGTAATTTATGCTATTCTAAAAAAGGAGGTGATAATTATGCCATATACAGAAGCACAAAAAAGAGCAAGCATTAAATACATGACTGAAAAAACAGATGATATCAGGCTTCGAGTTCCAAAAGGTCTAAAAGCCAAATACCAAAATGCCGCTAAAGAACGCGGTATTAGCATGACACAATTCATAATAAATTGTGTAGAAAATGAGTTAAAACGGTCTTGACTATATAGCGGACATATATTATAATATAATTAAGTTAAGAGATTAACTTAATTACCGGCTAAACGGAGAAAGGAGAAAACATGAACACTATGAACATGAGCGAAACAGCAAGACTAATAATCGGTCTTAGAGAAGCTGGGTGGGAAGAAAAAGACATCAATGATTTTATTCTCTACATCGAAACCGGAGAAGATCAGTACAAGCCAACAAAAAAGGCTGACTAAACAGCCAGCCAAAACACACAAAAGGGGGCGGACAGTAAACCGCCCCATATGGAAAGAATATCACGGAAATCTCACTGTTTCAATAACCAGTCTCCGCCTATATAAATCTTTCATCCTTTTTACATGTGAAAACAAGATGATCAAAATAACAACTGTTATAAACAAAGCACTTACCAACAAAATAAAGAAAAACACTTCTGCTGTTTCACTTGCCCCCGACTGTGTTCCCACATATTCTATCAAACTCTGCACAAACATATATAAAAGCATGGCGATTACAACAGTTAAGATAAAAACCGTCAGAATGTTCTTTCTGTGCTCATATTCCACCAGAACATCTATGTACTCTAAATCTAATTCATCTTTATCAAGATCTTTCAAACGATGAAGCTCTTTCTTATAAGACTCCATCTCTCTTTTTTTTCTCTCCTGATAAGAAAAATACATAACATATTGTTCTACTGTTTTTTTCTCCATAACAGCATCCCACCTTAAACTAAATATTAACATTTCTATTACTTAATTACAAACCATCATCTAAAAAAAGCCAGAAGGAGGGCTGTGACAGTCTCCACCTCCTGGCTTTTCTCTTAATCTGGAAACAAAGTCTCCGCTCTCTTCAACATTTCCATATATTTTTCTATCTCCTCAATCACCTGATAAAAATTTACATCACTATAAACTTTCGCAAATGTTCGATCAGACCGGCACTGATCTATCATTTTATAAGCTTCTGAAAGTCGATTCTCAAGAATCTTCTCAAACGGATGAGGGACTTGTTCCATCTTCTTCTCTTCTTCTGCCTGTTTTTTCTCATAAACTTCCAACAAATCCAAAAGATCAAGAATCATCGACTTTACAACTGGATAAGAATAATGATCAAAAAAACCGGAGGTCATTTCCATTACATTTTCCCAAAACTTCTCACCTCCCCCCTTCTCTTTTAATTCTCCGGTCAGCCTTTCACAAAGTTCATCATATTCTTTAAAAATCTTTCTTCGCTCAGTGATCCAAGTTACCACTAATCCCTCCTTTCCAGATCAGTCAGTGTAATCTCCAGATCTGATCCCTGAAACGAAACCAATACACTTTTTTATCTGCCCGCTCATTTTTAAAGCTGAACAGATATCCTTCCTCTGTTTCTTCTGTAAAGTATAATTCTCTTCGAAGTTCCCCTTCCTGAACCAGAAAACTCGTAATCTCATCTGTCATTTCTTCCGAAAAACCGTCAGGAAGTTGTTCCCGATTCATGATTACGACTGATCCAGTCTCTTCCCCTTTTGGAATACTTACATTCTGTTCAACCCGAAGCGCTTCCAGTTCTTCCTGCTGTTCCTGATACGACTTTTCCAGAACAGAACTTTCATCTAATAATTGTGATGGCTCTGATTGTACCCAAGAAAATGAGAAAGCCCCTTCCAAGTATTCCGCCCTGACACTTTGCCCATTATCACAGGTCAGATAAAAAAGATAACCTGTCCCATCCTCAAGTTCTT
The DNA here is from genome assembly GCA_019120615.1 of Candidatus Mediterraneibacter norfolkensis. Lineage (GTDB taxonomy): Bacteria > Bacillota > Clostridia > Lachnospirales > Lachnospiraceae > Mediterraneibacter > Mediterraneibacter norfolkensis. The sequence continues at coordinate 11,919 of DWUT01000057.1, read as the reverse complement.
CAATTACACCGGTTACTTCTACATTGCTAACCGTTTTATCATTCATCCACTTTTCAAATGCGCTTTTAAAAAGCATTTCCCCTTCACTGTTCAGAAAATATAATCCTTCCAGATTTATAAAAGAAAGACTCCTTTGGCTCTGCTCCTGATCCGTTTTCTCATATTTCACCGTCCCTTTCTGGATTTCTGTTTCCTCAATTTTTTTCTCCAACTCATTCTCATTTTTTCCATGGTTCCAGAGTGTCAGGCATACTGCCACAGCGGCTACTGCCACAAGCACCTTTGCTCTTCTTCTCATACAGATCCCCTTTCCTGATTAATCAAACATCTGCATGTATTCTTCCGCATACTGCAAACGTTTTTCCATATTGGGACGACCAGCCCTTTCAAAACATTTTTCAAAGGCTTCTGTCGCCCATGCCGCGCTATCAGCACGTTTAAAATTTTCAAGGCCACCATAGTTCCGATCCATGAGGCTCTTCGTTGTAGGATCTCCTCCCTGAAGTTCCCAAGTCACGAAATCAAGCTGGATTTTCAGATCAGTCCAATCTTTCCCCTGTTCTACGGCACGGTCATATAATGTCCGAAATCTTCCTGACATCGTATTATAATTCTCCCACTGGAACGCTCCTGCAGCCGGCCCTGCACCGCCGCCCTGGATACTTGCCGGATTTACCCCGCTTTCCGCCCTGGCATTTGCCAAAATCCCGCATGCCGCCGCCTTAGAATAACCACTGTCACGGAAATAATTATATGCCTGTTCCTCAACCGTATCTCCTTTAAGGTCTGGACTTAACGCTGGATACGCTGGAATGCCAAACCCCAAAATGGAACTTCTGCTCCTCACTTTCTGCGCCACTGCATTCCCCGTTGTACTTCCCGACGCATCCGTATTTCCCTCGATCGTTACAATCTTATCTTCGCCCTCTGCAAACTGCACAATGCCGACATGCTCTGTTCTTCCATCACCATTAAAGTCAAAATAAACCAAATCTCCCGCTGAAGGTGTATAACTGTTATCTTTCCACTGGCCTTTCTCCTTGAACCATTCCATCCCGCTCTGACACAGCCCCGTATGAGGAATAATATCTGGATACACACCAATCTGATCCGCACACCACGTCACAAACGCACCGCACCATGGCGTTGCATCCCCATCCACATACTCCATCCCACTATAGGCAAAGTCCCAATACTTTTTTCCTCCGACTGTCCCATCTTCCTGAAGTGCTACTTCCACGAGAGCTTGTCCCGATCCCGAAGAAGATGAGCCTGTCTCGTCTTCTTCCGTCACAGATGCAAATGATAAAACAATGAGTACGATCAAAGAAACCAGAAGGATCCCTCCTGCCCCGATACTCCCCATTATCTTTTTCATCATCTTTTACCTCATTTCTGTGATGATCAGTTCTCCGTTATCCTGCGGGGCAAGAAATAGATCATACTGATTTATCACACCGACACCTATCGTATTATCCATATAAGTGACATAGCAGGCAACATGGTACTTTCCTTCCTCCTGCGTCTGGATGGAAATATTGTCAATCGACTGGAGCGCATAATCTTTCCCAATCGGACTTACCTTTTCATCCCTTACATAATAGGCAAGCTCTTTATCTGTTGCTTTCGGATATACACCAAAAAATGTATTAAGAAACGCCTCCACTTTTTCCCGATCCTCCGCACTGAGCAGATCGGAAGACTCCAGATACTTCTCCTCGTATTCAGAAAGAGCCGGCATACTTGTCACAGTCGGGTTTTTTGTCACAACATAAGCCCGGCCTTCCCTATGCACTTCCATGGAAAACGCAGTGGTTTCCGCCTTATCTCCGCTTACCATCGAAACGGAGAACATAACCTCATACTGGTCCGGCTCCCCTTCCACTGCCCCGACTTCCCAAACCTGGACGCCCTGCACCGCAATCTCCCCCGCAGCATAGGTATTCCCGCTGTTCAGTTCCACAAGGGAAGGCTGCATATATCCTGCTAACTGCTGTCGCCGGTTTTCCTGTGCCACAGGATCCAGACTATATGTAAAATAGATACGGGCAAAATTTTCCGTAAAACTTTCCAAACCAGAATAATTCTCCACTTTTTCCGTTATCTTTTCTGTTTCTTTCACTGTCACCGTATCCACTGCAGTGAAATTCTTATAAATCCCAAAGCAAAGGGATGCGGCCGCAATCAGCCAGCACCCCCATATCATGATGCGTTTCCATTTCCAAGACGTCATCCCAAGTCCTTCTTTTTTCTCTTTTTTCCCTTTCATTCTGTCTCCTTTCCCTCCTGATCTGACAGCTGACCAAGGTCTGCATTTGTCAACTGTCGTTCTAATTCATCAAAATTATAATTCCTTTGTTCTATATTCCTAAACGACCGGCTCTTATCCGTTTTTTCAAAGGCTCCTCTCCCACCTCCTCTTTCATAGGTGTTTTCCGCCTTATAAATACTATCTTTTTTTGGTGTCCCTGCTCTTTTTCCTTCAGCTTTTTCATTCTGCCTGTTTTCCGGCCTTCTCTGAGCCGTCTGACCTTTTACATTTTTGTTTACCGGAACTCCTGGTCGTCTCTGAGAATCATTTCCCGATCCCGAAGAGGATGAGCCTGTTGCTCCCGGTGAGCCGCCTCCTCCTGAACTCCCCGGAGTCCCATTTCCTGATCCTGAACCCGGCCCCGGCAGTCCTGGCGTTCCCGCTGTTCCTAAACTTCTCGGAATACTATTTAAAAATCCGGCAACATGATACGGCGGTACTGGAATTCCCGATGAACCGCCTCCTCCTGAACTTCCCGGAGTCCCATTTCCTGATCTTGAACCAAAAAACGACCAGCCTGACGATTTCTTATCTTTATTATCCGGTTCTTTACGTCTGTGTTTATTATCCGGTTCTTTACGTCCGTGTTTATTATCCGGTTCTTTACGTCCGTGTTTCCTCTGCATCATACGCGTAAGCATCATCATCCGAGCAAAAGGAACCTTCGGAGACTCAGTTCCCTGGCCTCCTCCAATCTGAACAAAGCCAAGAAGTTCTTTACACTTATATACTGCGGTAATATAAATTACCGCTTGCAAGAACATCATCCATAAAAAACTCGAACCACTACTCAGGTTATAACAAACCATTGACAAAGAAAATACAAGCGTCAGGATAATTGTAATCCCCGGACGTATCATGATCGTCTCCATACACTTGTTCAACAGTCTTTTCAAGCGTTCCCCGGAACTGGGGAATAATGAAAACGTCAAAGCAACCGGAAAGAAAGAAGTATATAATACAAATAGTACCTGCCCCATAATCATCAACGCCGATAGAATCATCACACAAACACCAACAATCAAATCAACCACAAGGACGACCAAGGTCATTCCTACTCTCTCCCCTAAATTTTCCGCTTTCATTGCATTGTTCTGCCGTTCCTCAACTTCTACCTTTACAAGGTTCGCCCGTTCCTCGCTCCCCGGCTCGGCAGATAGCAATTCTTCCACCCTATCCTCTCCAATTTCATCAATATTGGATGTTCCATATTGAAAAAGCAAATACGGAGTCTTAACCATCACTATAAAAAGGTTATCCCGCATCTGTGATACAGAACTATCTCCATCATTTACAATCTGAGCGCTGATATCCATAATCTCCTGATTCAGCCCCCTCTGAAAATCATTGATCATATTAAGATAACTGCCGGAATAAGCAACCGCACCCATCCCAAGAATAAAAACAAGGATAAATGCTGCAAGGTTTGATGCCGCCTTTGCAACCTGCTGTTTAATGGCTCCAACCCATATCAGATAAACACCAGCCAGAAGGATCAGTATTGGAGCCAGCGCCGGAAGGAGTCCCGTGGCACGAAACCCGTTCTGATCTACTCCGGCTATCTTCTGGATATTTACAGAAATAAGATCTATCATCTCTCCTATAAAATCCACAGTATATGCCTGTTCCAATACCCATCCAAAGAAATAGGACAGCGTTTTTGCAATCCAGAAGATCATGTTTGCTATTGCATTCAGGATACCGTATCCCATAGTTGATATCCCAAGAAAATCCCCCGACTCGTCTACCCAGGCATCCAGCCGGTAATTAGCAAGAGGATGCATACTATATTCTGCTGTCCCGTCCACTGTCTGATCTACCCAGCCCGCCGCTGATGTCAGGATCCGGGAAGACTCCCAGAACAAGAACAGGAGAGTTAAAAAAAGCATCCCACATCCCACAGATATCAGAATCCTTCTTTTCTTTTTCGTCATACTTTCCCTCCTATCCTGCCTTCTGCACAGGTGGGCGGGTGTCAAAACCATCAAGCCACTCCCGGAACACACAGTCAATCCGAATCACGCCGCACCTTCCATAAATATCACAGTATAAGCACGTCCCATTTTCCAGATTTTTTAACATTTCCTCATTCTGGGATGTATATTCCAGCCCCATAAAGGCAAGAGTTTTCCTTATCTCCTGAGGATCTGTGGATCGAAATGCAAATTTCATCCCAATATTGTTCTTCATTTTCTCATCGCTCAGGTCATCGCAGTTCTGAGTCACGAATGAGATTCCCGCATTCATGGAACGTCCTGCTCTTACCAAGCGCATAGAGATCTGTTTTCCTTCTGACACCTGAAGCCACGACCATGCTTCATCAAGCACGACTAACTTGAACATTTCCCTGTCCTGATTGATAAACTGCAAAGAAAACATAGCAATCATCATCAAAATATTAACGCTCAGAAGTTCCGTAACACTATACTGCTCTACCGGAGTTCCTGACTCCGGCAACATCAGATCCTGAACAAGAATCACATTCAATGATTTACCCATATCAAGGTAACAGTTCTGAGAACCATCCCCGAAAATAAGACACGCAATAGGCAAATCGATAAAACTTTCTATATGTGCCGCCAACTCCCTGCTGATCTGTGTATCTGTTTTCTTCAGTCCCTCAATAATGCACAGCATACCTCTGTTTTTGTCCCTATACTCCTCTACCTTTTTAATATGAGCCTGCAACACCGGAAACCGTTCCCCGTCCTTCATACTGATTCCAGTCAGGCGGAGAAGGACATCTCTTGCAAGTCCTCCTGCCTCCCTGACGTCCTCCAGAATATAAAACGGGTCAAACATTCCACGAAATTCTTCTTTCGCGGAAACGTCTAATATATTCAGCTGATTTCCAAGAAAAGAAAAATCCTTCTCCCAGCTTCGCCGCTCTCCTTTCGGGTCAATCACAAGAGTACGCGATCCATATAACGTACTCCACAAGGCATGAAGATTGACAGCCACGCTCTTTCCACCGCCCAGACTTCCAAGATAAGCACTTGCGAGAGCATTTGTCTTCGATCCGGCTACTCCCTGTGCGGCAAGCCAGGGTTGTATAAATACGGGTTCTGTCGTTGACACACTCCAGCCGGTGAAGATTCCCGCATCCTCTCCCAACTGCTGCGTTGCACCAAATCCCAGAGCGGCAAGAAAATCCCCCGTAACATACTGGACATAATCATCCATATAACGGCCTGTTGAAGGATAAAATTCTTCATGAAGACCTGCCTGATCGCATAAAGGTCTTTCCAGTGTCATATGTACGTTAGAATATACATCTTTCACCGTCATGACCCGCCGCTTTAACTCTTCCTCACTCTTCGCACTGACACGTACAAGGTAGCTTACCTTATACATATCCTCCCGTGTCTTTTCAAGGCGCGCCTCCAGTTCTAACGTATCCTCATTAGCTTCGTACACCGAATTCGACGTGCGATTCCCAGTCTTCCACGCACTATCGTCCAAATCGTCAAGTTCTGCCTTTTTGCCCCTGATTTTTTCAATCGCTCCACGGTTTTCCATGCACTCCACCATAATAGACACATCTACCGGAAAATGTATATCTTCCTGCATGTAGTAAAGGATTTCTGAACCATAAGGAAAGACATTTTTCCCGGTCATTTCAGAAAAAGCAAGGAAAGCCACTTTCTCATCTCCATCCTCTGTCACAATATCAATGCTCCTGTCATGGTTAATAATCTTAGCACTGGACAAGCGGATCACATCATAGATCTTAAACCTTGTTTCATCCTCTTCTTTGATCTGATCTGCATGGTAATCATACTCGTCATATGCCCCTTTCTGTCCATTCAAATGACGGATAATATATGCCATATCCCGCGGCTGTGTCCTGCGGAATCCAAACAGTTTCGAAATTCTGCTATATAAAAGCTTTTCAATACGATAGTACCGATCCAACTCAGCATTTGATACTTTTACATAGTCTCCTAATTTCTGATTTACCTCCCGGAAAAATTCTCCCACTGTTGTACTTACCCACTCCCGGAAGGACTGTTTTTCCTGCATCTCATAGATCCCACCGCTCAGACAAAATCCAACAAAAAAACGGGGCTTGATCAGATTCTCCCCGCCTTTAACGTCTTTTAAATAATTCCCTACTTCATCCAAAGAGGCATCTGCCATCCCTTTCAGTTTCCCTTTCTGAATCTTTTCCTTAGACCGTTCTATGGTTCTGTCAATACTCTCTTCCAGATTCAGCATCAGGAAATGAAGATGTTTTGATCCACAACGGGCAATCAGCTGTGAAAATGCCCCCGAGATCTGTTCTGCTTTAGACTCAGATACACAGGAATAATTATAAGGATGCATCTCATAATAAGCCCATGCCTCTTCTGTCCTGCTGTTTATCACAAAATTACTTTCTAAATATTTAACTGGGAACTCTGCTCTCTCCACCTGCCATCATCTCCTCTCTATCACGTTTCCGACCAAATGTTAAAATAATCTCCGGATATTCTATATCATGCATCCTGACTGCCTTTCCCCTTACCATCACACGGGGACGCAGGAAAAATCTGCCTACAGATATCACGACTCCCAGCGCAGATTTGCCGTCCAGTTTCAATTTTCCCATGAGCCAGGCAAACAGGATCGGGATCCCCATATGATTCGTCAACATGCTGTCTGTAAAAATAAATGGGGGGATTCCCTTCATGACCAGTGACAAAACAAAAAAAGCCGCTGTCCATATAACCCCTGACTGGGGAACCGGACGTGGAAGGCGCCAATCATTGACGCCATAGAACATCCGTTCCACTTTCCACACATTCGTATAACTCCGTATCTCTTTCATGTCTTCCCCCTTTAATTAAAGAACGAATTAAAGAGTTCCAGAAACAGATCTTTCACACCTGTGGTATTGTAAATAAAGCCGATTGCAACTATAGATACAAGAACCAGTCCTACCACTTTGCTCAGTTTACGCTCTATCACAAGATAAATCCCCACGATAAGAAGGGCCGCCAGTCCCAAAGACTGGATGTTAGATGCAAGCCAATTATAAACATTTACTCCAAAATTCATTTTTCTTTTCTCCTCTCTGTTCACTGTTTTTCTTCGGAATCTGATACTTCTGACTCAGATACTCTTCCAGATCCTCCTTCAGGATCCACACTTTTACTTTCTTCTTCACTTCTTCCACTCTCCTTTACCCGGACAAGCTTTTCGCATTCCTCTATGAAATCATAACCAGGCTGGACATACGGTGAATAAAACCTTCTTATATAAGGCATTCCGGGCATATGCATATATCCCTGCCCCGGCCCCATCCCTTTCCGCAAGTCCTGGCTATTACTGCCGAATGCCATCCTATAACCATCATCCGACATACTGCCAAGAGTGACTCTCAGTCCAAGCTGATCCCGGACATTTCCGCTTAAAAATTCCGCATCCGGCCTCTGTGTTGCCAGAAAAACAAAGACTCCTGCCTCCCTTCCCTTTAGTACAATCTGACTTAAAGAAGCTTTAAATTCCTCCTTCTCCTTCTTTTGGAGACTACCGGCAAAAGCTGTATATTCATCAATGATGAGAACTACCGGAGCAAGAGAATAATTCGTAAAATCCTGCCCCGGTATATAGTCCGGTGATCCTTTCACGTTATTGTACCTTTCCTCCATGATCCTGACACATGATTTAATATTATCAAGAATCCCTTCTGTATCTACACCCACTCTGGGAAAGATCCTGCCGTAATCAGCAAGAGCAGAGTTTTTCGGGTCACAAATATATAATTCAGCACCCATCTGAACAAATGCTTTGAGCAACGTATTCATAAAAAATGATTTACCTCCACCCGTACCGCCTACTACCAACCCATGAGGAACCTTTGCGATATTCCAGGAAATCCCCCGCATCAGGGGAACACTGTAGCCTTCCGGCACAACTTCCTGAATTGTAAGTCTCTGCTTTTCCCCATTGGTCACAAGCCAGTATGTCAGGTATTCTTTCCGCATTGTCATATCAACAACTTCCATGACAAAGGTATCCTCCAGAATCTTATTAAGATTCTCAAACGCCCCGTTTTCATGGAACTGGCTGTCATCAAGACGGACGGTAATTTTCATCACTCCTTTTGTTCTTCGGTAGTAGAACCGGGGAAAATACTGGATCTCTCTTTTTACTGTCTCACCGTCCTCCATAGCTCCGTTACCGATATAGTTGCGTACCTGATATAACGGGTATGTATAAATCATTTCACATAACGTCTGCAGGTCATGAAGCCGGTTCCAAAACGGAACAGCTACAAAACTCAGCCCTGCCACAGCCACTCCCACCACTATTGACGGGAGCAGAATATACAAAGACAGTTCTTTCGCCCAACCGGGCCGGGTAAACGCCCCAAGCCCGCCATGAATCAGCATCAGGACAAACGCCGCTGCAATGTATACTCCAAAAAACAGCACAAAAAAAACGTCCCTCTTTAAGTGACGCCATCCCTGTCTGATCCGGATCCCTTTATAATACAGATCCACAAAACGGATCGTTTCAAAAATTGATATATCCTTCACCTTCCTTCCTGACCCCGGACAGATTACTGCCCGGAGTCTTCCAATTTATCTTTAATTACATCAGTTTTCCTTTATTCTTTCTTTTCAGTATCCGACTTACTGTCAGCGCCGACTGTCTCTTCTCCTTTCTCTCTGCGTTTTTTATTCAGGTATGCACCCGTTCCCGCGGCTCCCGCAAGGCAGGCAAGCCCAATCACTGGTACGATGTTATTCCCATCTCCTGTCTTTGGTGCTTCATCGAAAAACTGTTCAACAAATTCCTGCACCGGCTCAAACAGCTGTTCAATAAATCCCTGTTCCGGTTCTTCCTCTTCAAATGGCTGTGGCACAAGAACATGCACCGTCTGCCCTGCATCATTAATATCTTCGTGGGAAGTAACAAGTTCATCCTCCTGATACAGATATTCAAATATTACAAAGTCTTTTCCTTCCAGCCCTGTTGTATCGAAATGAAATTCCATTTCCACCGAGCCGTCTTTCTCTTCCGGCACGAAAGTTTTGCTCACCCAGATTCCTTTCCCGTTTTCCAGATGGGCCTCTCCACTCTCTTTATCTATCACAACGCCTCTCAGTTCATATTCAAGACCCGGGATCAGACCTTCATAGGTCACTGTATCAATAATTACCGTATCCTTACCCGCTGTAATATTGTGTGTACCTGATTCTTTATCAAGTGCAGTTGTTCCAATCTGAGGATTTACAAATGTGATTGTCTGTTCTTTATCAGTAATATCTTCATGTTCTGCCACCGGTACCTTTTCATCACCAATCACAACCGACAGATATTCATAGAACACGATGGATTTACCCGCAAGGTCAGAAGCGTCAAACTCGAACTTCATTTCCAGTTCACCGCTTTCTTTTTCCGGTGTAAACTCTTTTTCCAGTGTCAACTCTTTTCCATCTATCTCAAGCGGTTTTCCAGTCTCCTGATCCATTACCACGGCTTTCATCACATATTTAAGCCCGGGAATCAGACCTTCGTAGGCAACTGTATCCGTATTGACAGACTCTGTCTTTACAAGGGCTTCATGGCTTCCAGTCTGATTATTTAAAGCTGTAGTGCCAATCTCATGCGCCGGGAATACAACCTGCTGACTCTCTGCGTTAATGTCCTTATGTGCCGCTACTTCCTTATCTCCAATATACAGTCCGTCAAATACTGTAATTGTCCGTCCGGCAAGTCCTGAAGCATCAAAAACCACCTCTATATCAACATCCATTTCAGATTTCTCTGCTTTAAACTTCTTTTCTACTGACACCGGATTCCCTTCCGCATCCTTCAGCTGTTCCATGGTCTCCGTATCGATCAGTTCCATCTTCAGACGGTATTCCTGCCCCTTCTGGAGATTAACCATGCTAACGGTATCTCTTATCACGGCATCTTTACGGGCAATACCAAGCTGAGTTTTTGTATCAACACTGACTGCATTCGTTTCTGTAACCTTCGTTTTCGAATTCTTTTCAGTAACTGTTACAGAAGTATCTCCATCGATCCGGCCATCTTCACCAATCGTTATCTCCCGGATCTCTCCTTCAAAAGCATATCCAGGGATTCCCTCCGTTTCCTGAATGCAGTAAGTGCCGGGCTGAAGATATCTGATCACAATCTGACCTCTTTCATCTGTCACATAATCTTCTTTAACTGAAAATTCAGTATCCTCACCCTCTGCCATAGCCTTATTCCATACCTCGAACACGACTCCTGCAAGCGGTTCACCTGAATCAGTAACCTTTTGAATGATCAGTTCTGTCGGCGTATTTTCCACGTCAACTTCCTCCGTTACAATCACCGTATCCTGTCCTGCATAACGTAATTCCACATTCCAGGGCTGATCCGATACCGCATAGCCGCCAGGCTGTTTCGTTTCAGTCACAGTATACTTTCCAAGATACAGTTCTTTACTCTCTGCCGTACCTTCCTTATCTGTTGTCACCTTATCCACAACCTCGCCTTTTTCTGCCCGGACTGTCCCGTCACCGGTCACAATATCTTCTGCCGCGGTAATCGTGAATTCTGATCCATAGAGTAAATCCCCTGTCAGGGCATCTGTTTTCGTGATATGGATCTTTCCCATTGCCGGGATGTCTTCATATTCCACCGTCATAGGTGCCATCCAGTCATGTCCTTCTGTGATCTCAAACTCAAGGTCTTCCCCTCTGAGATACCCGTTCGGCGCGTTCACTTCACGGAAATAGTATACCCCTACGGGCAATTTCTCCGGAAGGATAAAGGATCCGTTTTCATCCGTTTCAAATGTATAGTAAATAACAGTATCTGGATAATGGGTTGTCATTGTGACAGGTTCCTTATCTGCATCTAACAACTGGAACTCTGCCCCCGCAATCGGGATTCGTTCCCCAGTTGTCGCATCCGCTTTGAAAAGCTGGATCGGTGACAGGATCTGCTTATCTTCCAGGATATAATATAGGGTCTGTCCTTCCTCCGATATCGTCACTTCAAAATCATCGACCGGATCAAGTCCCTCTGGCGTATTCTCCTCATGTACAATGTATGTATCATACACAAGATTACCCCGGTCACTAATCCCAAGCTGTTTGGTCGACGCATAGCCGTTTTCATCTGTCACAATCTCAAAGACCTCGCCAGTTGTCTTAGATGTCAGTGTAAATACGATCCCGTCAAGGGGAGTCTTCTGATCCTCTTCCTGGTCGAGATCTTCTTCAAATTTCACAAGCTGAACGTCACCCCGGATCACATCGTTGCGGATCGCCGTTGATCCCGTAGTCATCTGTACGATCTGGCCATTCTTTGTGATCTCAAACTCACGCTCAATCTTTCCAGTATTATTGTAACCTTCCGGAGCTTTTGTCTCCACAAACTTATAACGTCCATAGGGCAGTTTATCCGCCGCGATCTGGATCGTATAATTCTCATCTGTTGTATAAGTATGAATCACCTGATCCTTTGAATAAGTCTTACCATCTACGAGTACCGGATAATCATTCAGTGTTATAAGATCCACAACAGCACCTTTCAAAGTCGCACTTCCCTGAGGTTCACGCTTTGCAGTCTCATTATCCCATTTTTCAATCTTTACACCGCCTCGGATCACGTTGTCA
>DWUT01000056.1 GCA_019120615.1 Candidatus Mediterraneibacter norfolkensis | reverse complement strand
TGTTGAAGCAAATTCTTCCGGTGAAAATTCCTTTCCAATTTCTGTAATGTAAGGGCTTGTATGAAAATCAAGGTGTATCTGTCTCTTGTTTATCATCATCTTTTTCATCTCCTCTCTTTATCCTCTCACTCAGACCCGCGTAAAGCCATAATACGAAGCAACATCTCACCGGTTCCAACATTATACCCGCTTTCCGCGTAGACCCCTGTCATATTTTTATCCACAACAAGAAGAAAAGGCAGTGCCCCGGGATCCTTGTACATTCTTCGCGCAAGAATTTCCTGATTTCTGTTGTGCACATCATGATATATCTCGGCTTCCTGCAGAGTCTCGACTGTTTCCCGGAATGTAGCGTCCCCAACTCCGCTCCTGTTTCCGAAAATAAATTTGAGACTTTTCCCCAATTTAGCGAACTCATCGGCATTTTCCCGGATTTCATTTAAAATATGCTCTGATGGTTCTTTTCCTGCATCCAGCCATATAAAAACCTGCGCCCCGTACGAATCTACCTGCTTCTGGATCGACACTGCTTCTCCATTTTCTCTCTCCAGAGTAAAATCCGGAAGCTGAATATTCATGAGCATGTCATCCACATCTGCACTGCGTATCTTAAGATAAACAGTTTTTTCTTCTCCTTCTGTTACCTGAAAACGCATCACTGAAGCAAACTGGTCTCCTCCCGGCAGCCTGTTTGTCGTGATCACACGATATTCCCCTTCCTGCAGAAGAACCGTTCCGTCCTTTTTCAGATTCTCCTTCAAATTCATAGTTTTCCAACCATGGGATATTCTTCGGCTGACCGTCCAGTTCTGGCCGTAACTCCATTTTTCTCCATTCCTGCCCTGGAACCGGACAGATACAGAGCGATGTGATGATTCTCCAAGAGCATATGCTTTTCCATCCACAGGATCAAGCTCTGCCGGTATTCCAAGTGTCCGGCATATTGCGACGAACAGAATTTCTTTTGACCGTTCGGTTCCATACCCATATCGCAACATCCCTTCTGGAGTTGTAATAAGTTCCAGATACTCCTGTCCCGTCTTTTCCTGAATGTGATCATCGATCCATTTTCTTATCTCCCCGGGCGCTTTTCTGAACGCTTCTTTTTCCGTCTCAGAAAAAAATGCTCTGACCGCTTTTCTATATGCACTGGGTTGCTCCTTTTCTATCCTGGGCGCCAGGATGTATTTTCGGAAAATCTGGTCAGGAAACTCTGATTTCCATCTCATTGCATCCGTAAAATGATCCTGCAGTACTTCTGCAGTACAGTCTTTCAGATCCTTTTCCAAAAGATCTTCAATGAGGATTCTTTTCCAATATATATCTCCGGACATCTCTTCAAGGAAACATCGGATCTCAGCCGTATTACCCAGCGGAGTTCCAAGATTTCCCATCTTATGTTCGTATCTTTTCAGTGCCTGCGCCTTCCTTTTTTCTCCCCGGGAAACCGCATTGCCTTTCTCTGTCGCTCTCTCTTCTTTTTCAGAAAACCCTGTCTGAAACAGATCCGGATCTTCCGCCGGAGCATTCATATCGAAACTGACCCACTCATCATCCATGTAAAATGAATCCTTTTCTGTCACAATAATCCTGCACTTTCTTTCACTGCGAAGATCCACGACACAGCTTCCTTCCAGATTTCCTGCCCGCGCAGAGATCATCAGAGTTCCTGCACCGCTTTTCATCTTAAATATGCCTCTCTCATCCGTGATCCCCCGAATGACCGGAACAAGTTCCGCATAGTTGAGAAGTTCACAGGACACTTCTGCTCCCCGTATCTTCTTCCCTTCTGCATCTTCCACCTGGACAGAGAACTCTACTGTACGGGCATAACGTTCAAGTTCCGGGTAAGCCGTTGTCATGTCACAGCTCTCCACTGCAGTTTTTCCATTTTTTTTCTGATTTCCGTAAACCCGGGAATTTATCATCATCGCCCGGGAAGCCGCGCCTGTGAACCAGCCTTTGTCCAGCACTTCCTCAGGTTCGCATGCTCCGAGATAGTGCCACTTACTTTCACACCATACTTCCACCCATGCATGATTATCATCGCAATGCGCCCATCTGTGCGCATACACCTGTCTTGCCGGGATTCCCACACTGCGCAGTGCGTTGACTGCAAAGACCGATTCCTCCCCGCACCGTCCGGTCCCGCTCCGGTACACGGCTTCTGCAGACAGAGTACGGTCATCACTGCACTGATATGTCACTTCCTCCGCACACCAGTAATTTACCTCCAATATGGCATCTTTCAGGCTCTTACCGGCAACCCTGTCTTTCAATTGCTTATAGAAAAGTCTCCTGCAGGGTGTTATCCCCTCTGTATTTACCCGGTGGAATACAACACATTCAAGAAAAAGTTCTTCCGTATTTTTACGTTCTTCTCCTTTTCTCTCAGAAATTTCTTTTTTCCAGTCCCGGGCTCCGTCTCTCAGGAGCATTGCGCCGTGTTCCGCGTATTCCAGAAAAGTTTCAAACGGATAGTTCACCGCGTCACTGAGAGGCATATTTGCATAAAGATATCTGAGAAGGCACTGTACATCGTCCACTGATATCGCTTCTTCCGCTTCTCCCAGACCCGTGCCACACATTCTTATCCTGTCACTGACCTCACTCCCGAGTTTTGGAAATTTCTGTACAAAATCTGCAAACTGTTGTTCAATCTGTTGTTCTATCTCATTTGAAAACATGAGTTACCTCCTGTTGCGTCCTTTTTTCATCCGCAGGCTTTTTCTTTTTCCGCTTCAGCAGCAAACATATGGTAGATGCTGGTCATCCCCGCTCCCGTTGCTCCTTTTGGCTGTCCCTGATAAAACGCCCTGTCAGTCCATGCAGTCCCTGCAATATCCAGATGGAGCCAGGGCTTTCCCTCTGCAAATGCCCGGACGAAAAGCCCTGCCGTGATCGTTCCGCAATAACTTTCTCCTAGATTCCGGATATCCGCCACTTCGCTTTTGAGCATTTCCTCCTGTTCCTCGAAAAATGGCAGACGCCAGTATCTCTCTCCGCTTTTGTTGGCCCCTTTCATAAAATCTGAGAAAAACTGCTCATCATCCGATATCACTCCGGCCGTTGTAAATCCAAGCATAGATACCACCGCTCCGGTCAGCG
The DNA here is from genome assembly GCA_019120615.1 of Candidatus Mediterraneibacter norfolkensis. Lineage (GTDB taxonomy): Bacteria > Bacillota > Clostridia > Lachnospirales > Lachnospiraceae > Mediterraneibacter > Mediterraneibacter norfolkensis. The sequence continues at coordinate 10,077 of DWUT01000056.1, read as the reverse complement.
TAGCGATATCCAGCACTCTGTTTACCTTTTCATTTTTTACAAGATATGCCATGGCATCAGCCATGATAAGCCGCCCCTCTGCATCTGTATTTCTTATCTCGATTAGTTTTCCTCCGTATGAATCAATGACATCTCCAGGCACCAGTGACGTCGGACTGATCCGGTTTTCACACATAGGGATCACTGCCGTCAGATTCGTACGTATCCTGTTTTTGGCAAGAGCATAAATCGCTCCTCCAACTGCAGCGCCGCCTGCCATATCTCCTTTGATCCCATACATGGAGTCTGCGGATTTCAGACAGTATCCTCCTGTATCACAGGTAACTCCTTTTCCAATGATCCCCGTCACTTCCCCGCTGTCCTCTGCACCTCTGTAGCGCAGCACCAGCATACAGGGCGGATTTTCGCTGCTTGCTCCCACAGCGGTCAACGCATGCATTCCCATATCATTGAGCGTTCCATATACCAGAAGTTCACACTCCACCGGGACATCTTCCATTTTTTCAATAACTGTCCGCGCAAAATCCATCGGCTGCAGAAGATTTCCCGGGGCATTGACGAGATCTCTCACCCAGGACTGTGTCTCGGCAAGACACACCGCCTCCTCAAGCCATTCTTTTCCCTTTTCTGTATCCGATATTCCGGAAAAAGCGACCTCGGGAATCGCTTTTTTCTCCCTGCCGGGAAGCGTGATCTCATAACATCCTGTATATATACCCTCCGCAGCCGCCCGGATCGCAGAATCCCCCATGGCTTTTGCAACAGCAGCCAGTTCTACTGTATATTCACTTATTTCCTCTCGTTTCATAAAATCTGCTGCCATTGCCATAATCTCTTTAACATCCCTGACCACAGGACGGGATCGGTATCTGACGTATAGGAGAACACCGTCTCCCACTGCCGCCCGGTATTCCCATTTTCTTCCAAACCTGGTCCATTTCCCTGAGAACCCTGGGATCAATTCATTTTCGCAAAATATAATCCTGTTTTTTGATTCTGATCTTTCCTCTGTTCTTATCATACTTCTCCTTTTGTCACATCAGCCGCGCAAATTTTTTCCCTGTCACACGCTGTGCTTCCGTTACGATGACGAGCGCTTCATCATCTGCCCTTCTTATCTTTTCCTGCAGTTTCTCAGACTCTTTTTTCCCTGTCACACACATAACAACCCTCTGCCGTTCGCTGGAATATCCCCCCTCCCCTTTCAGCACGGTGATCCCCGCCCGTTCATTTAAAAACACCTGCCGCACTTTGTCTGTGGACTGCGCGATAACAATGAGCAGATTTTTTGTCTCTGCTCCCTCCAGGATCTGATCCATAAATATCCCGGATATATATACTGTCACCACCGCATAAAGCAGGCTGTCTATACTTCTGTAGACAAAAACAGATGCAATGACCACCCCAAAATTTAATACAGATATCACACTGCCCACATGGAACTGGGGACTGCATTTCTGCAGGATCAAACCTGCAAGAGAAATCCCTCCCGTATTGGAATGACCCAGATGGACCAGTGCCAGCCCGGTTCCCAGCATTGCTCCGCTGAACATTGATGCCAGAAGGGGATTACCTTCATATACCGGAAAATGCAGCGCAGACATCATGTCCGTAATTACCGATAACCCTGCGGTTGACACCAGCGTACTCCACACAAATACTGTTGGGAAAATTTTTTTCCATATGATCACCCAAAGAAAAGGGATATTAAACAGAAAAACAAAGAGGCCAATGGGAAAGCCTGCCATATGATTTATAAGGATCGCAAGACCGCTTGCCCCACCCGGAGCGATCTCATTGGGCGATGCGAAACTGTTAATCCCTGTGGCATAGATTATAATCCCTGCAGCATTTAGAAAAATGCTGCAGGCGATACGTTTTTTCTTTTCCATCGTTTTTTCGTCTCTCACTCTTTGACAGCCCCTGCTGCCAGTCCACCTTCCACTTTCTCCTGGAAAAGCAGGTACAGGATGAGCGGAAATGCAACTGTGATCACGATCGCCGCCATCAAAGGGCCGTAATCACTTCCGCGCTCCCCGTTAAAGTTCAGAAGTCCCAGTGCAACCGGTTTTAACTTCTTATCATTAATAAAGAGAAGTGGGAACAGGATGTTGTTCCACGCACTCAGGAAGTTAAAAATCGAGATAGTAGAGATTGCCGGCACCGTCATCGGAAGCATGACATTCTTATAAATCTGAAAATAAGACGCCCCGTCGATCAGTGCCGCTTCCTCCAGAGAACGATTGACTCCCTTCATAAAACTTGTTACTACAATAATACTGAACGGCAGGCTGAATGCCGTATAGATCAGAATCAATGCCGGAATATTATTCTTCAGGCTCAGCGCACTGATCAGATAGGAAATTGGCACAAGCACTGTATGCATAGGCACCATCATTCCGAGTGTGAAGAACAGCATCAGAAATTTATTGCATTTAAAGTCAAACCTGGCAAGTACGTATGCTGCCATCGTAGACACCACAGCAAGAAGGATCACCGTTGCAAGCGACTGGATTATACTATTCACAAAGTAAACGCCCATATTCGCCTCTGTCCATGCTTCGATATAGTTTCCCCATTGAATCACTTCCGGCAGTCCAAAAGGCTCCTGGAATATCTCTACTTTTGTCTTCAAGGATGAAAGCACAGTAAACAGCATCGGTGCCGCAAATATAAACGCTGCTATGATCAGCAGTACATACATCATCACTCTTCCCAGCGTCAGCTTTTTTTTCATACCACTTTTCTTTTTATTCTCTTTTCCGCTTTTGCTCATGCTCCTCACCCCCTAATCGTCCTTTTCTATTTTTGTTGAAACGAAATTGCTGGCAAAGGTTGCCACTGTACAGATAACCATAATCAGGATACCGATCGCACTCCCCAGGCCGTAGTGGCTATACTTGAAAGCTTCGTTGTACATCAGCGTGGTAGGCAGGTTTGTAAGCCCGTTCGGTCCTCCCTGTGTCATTGCAAAAACCAGATCAAATACTTTTACCGAACCAATGATATCCATCATGACACACATAGAAATAATGGGCTTCAAATTTGGAATCGTGATCTGAAAAAACTGCTGCACAGGAGTTGCCCCGTCTATGGACGCTGCCTCATACAGATCTTCCGGAATCGTTGTCAGCCCGGCCAGAAGGATAACCATGTAATATCCGACTCCTGCCCAGACATTTACAAATACGATCGTATTCATTGCTGTTGCTTCATTCACCAGCCATGATGTTACCAGACTGCCCAGTCCAATGTTCTCCAGCAGGGCATTCAAAGCTCCTGTCGGCATGAATATGAAATACCACATCAATCCCACTGCAGTAAGCGGAAACACCGTAGGTACGAAAAACAACGCTTTAAACAGTCTGTAACATTTACATTTTGCATTGATCGCAACTGCCATCAGAAGAGCGATCGGAGTGTGGAACAGCACACTTACAATCACCATCTTGGCCATATTTTTCAGCGAGAGCAGGACATCAGGATCATGAAAAGCATCTATATAATTTTTTATTCCCACAAAAGTGATCTTTGAGCCTGCGATTCCGTTCCAGTCCACCAGCGAAAAGAAAACCGATCCAATAATAGGGATAATCTGGAATACAATATAGATCAGTAATGCCGGGACAATGAACAGAAAAATTCCCATTTTGGTTTTTCTGCTTTTAATTCTCATTTTGGTTCTTTCCCTTCTTAGAAGAAAAGACCCCGGGCAGCATCACTGTCGGGGTCCATGTGTCATCTTATTGGTTGCTGTCTATCTCTGCCTGAATCTCTGCTGCCGCATCCTCCGGAGTTGCTCCTGTAAACATGCTTGCGATGGAGTTCCTCGTTCTATCCTGCATAGAGGTCAGCGGGTCATAATCGAAGATATCCTGGGCAATTCCTGTAGACTTATTCCCCTCTGCGATTACATCTGAAAGAAGCGGATTTATTTTGCTCTGATCCAGTTCTACATCTGTTCTCGGGATCAGTGTCGCAGACTCTTCCGCAAATCTCTTAGTTGCCTCCGGACCTGTCAGCATCTTCAGAAGTTCCAGCGTCAGATCCAGTTCTTCTCCTTCTAATTTGCCACTCACCATATATGGACTCATCGTCTGCATATCTTCGTCTTTATACTCCGGTTTTTCTTCAAAATAAGGGAACTTCGCAAATGCAATCTTATCGTATACTGCTGTCTGTTCCGGATCACTGAATACGCTGATATTCCATGGCCCTGTGATGATCATTGCCGCTTCTCCTGTCTGGAAAGAAGTAAGTGCCATAGTATCTGTCAAACCTGCACAGTTTGGATCAAACGCATTTGCATCGATTAAATCCTTCACATACTGAAGCGTCTCCACCACATCGCTGTCTGTCCATTTTTTCTCTCTGGATCCAAGCTGTTTTGCAATGTCTGTCCCCAACCATCTGTAAGAGATCAGGTTGTGCAGGTGGCCCGCCATATATGTAGACTGTGTTCCGATCGCAATCGGCGTCACATCAATAGCATTCAATTTGTCGATTACATCAAGAAATTCGGTCCATGTTTCCGGAAATTCAGAAATTCCAGCTTTCTCAAACAGTTCTGTATTATAGTAAAAACCGATCACACCTGATTCAGCAGGGACAGCGTATGTTCCTTCATATCCCGGAACCTGATAATAAGCAAGGGAACTTTCCGTAAATCCACCACCCCACTCTGGATCTTCATCCAGATAGGGCTGCAGATCAAGTATCATGCCATTATCAATATATTCACCGAGATTTGCTACTCCCTGGATACGGAATATATTCGCCATCTCACCAGATGCGATATCCGTTGACAGTACATTATTATATGCTGATTCATCACTCTGAGAATCGTCTATAATCGTTACCTCCGGATGTTTTTCCTTAAATTCGTCCAAGATGTCATTCCAGATTCCCACCTGCGGCGATGTACCTGACATACGTGTCAGCAGGCGTATCGTCACCTGTTCCCCTGAATCTGAACCGCTTCCCGATCCCGAGCTTCCACATCCTGCCAGAAGTCCCAGTGCCATCACTCCGGTCAGCGCTGCCGCTGTGATCCTTTTTGCTTTGTTTCTCATGATCTTTTTCCTCCTTTTACTTTTGTGTTTTTATCTTCAGCCTCTTAACGGCTCGAATACAGGTTTTTCTTCCTCGAGTTCCAGACAGACGCAGTAGTTTCTCTGATTCCGCATATCCCGGGGAAATTCAATGGATACACAGGGATCCCCCTCGCAGCTTATCTCGCTCACGCAGGAAACATCCCGGCCGTCTCGAAGCAAATACGCCCTGCTCACATGGTTCGCACAGTTTAATATCTCCAGCCGTTTCATTGGTTTAAACACATGCACATACAGACGCTTTTTCTTGCATGTAAACTCCACGCCGTCCAGCTCATAAGGATAAACATCCATCTTTTCTGTGGCAAAGATCCCTTCGCTGTTTTCTGTCACATATTTCCCGACTTTGTCAAGGATTTCCATACTTTCTTTCGGAATTTCTCCGTTTTCTTTCGGTCCTATATTCAACAGATAATTTCCGCCTCTGCTGTTGATCTTCACCAGCAGTCGAATAATACTGTCAGCATCCTTCCAGTTATGGTCGTCCTTATTGTATCCCCATGTATCGTTCATGGTAGCGGGAACCTCCCAGTCTCCTTCATATGGAAGTCTCGGAATAAAATTGTCTCCTGTAGTCATATAATCCCCCAGCTGGTTTCCTATTCTTCCGCTTATGATGCAATTCGGCTGAATCGATTTCACCAGATCTATACACTCCTGACTCTGATCTTTCGTCATTCCCATCGGTGTATCGAACCAGATCAGGCATATCTCACCATACTGTGTCAGGATTTCTCTAAGCTGCGGCTTCACCTTATTGTCCAGATAAGCCTGAAAGTCTTTCTTAGTATTATCGTCCTGAAGCTGATCCTCCGTCTTCATGGCATGGGATACATATCCGTTCGGATCATGCCAGTCCTGCGCCTGTGAATAGTAGAGCCCGAATTTTATCCCATATTTCCTGCAGGCATCCGCCAGTTCTTTCACAATGTCTCTGTGGCACGGTGTGGCATCCACTACATTATAGGTACTGATTTGAGAATGGTACATGGCAAAACCTTCATGATGCTTGGAAGTGAATACGATATACTTCATCCCCCAGTCTTCTTTTGCCCTGCGAACAAGCTCGTCTGCATTAAAGTGGTCTGGGTTGAACTGATCTGCCAGTTTTTCGTATTCCTCAACCGGGATCCCCAGACTGTTCATGATCCATTCTGAAATATGATCTGTCTTTTTTCCCTTATACTCTCCTGCAAGGAGCGAGTAAAGTCCCCAATGGATAAAGAGTCCATATTTTGCCTCTTTGAACCACTGCTGCTTTGTATCCGGAATCCTGTCGATCTTCATAAATCCGCTCTCCTTCCCGCCGTTCTTCGGCTCTGCTTTGTTTTGTGTGTCTAAAATATATATTTTTTACCGTTTTTTAACAATGTTCATTTCCAATGTTTTTTGTCAATTTCCCATATAAATCAAATTATATTCACCATTTTTTGACAAAATTATTCCAATTCACTATAATGGGATGATATATGAATCATGCACTTTGCACTATAAGGAGTCAGCTATGAAAAAGAAACTCATCAATTTTAATACCGGAACGATACGTTTTGACTACTTCCGCAACATGGTCCTGACCGCCGTTCTGTTCATGGCTCTGTTGTTCATCGGGACTTCCGGAGTATTTTTATACAACTCGTTTTCCTTAAAAAGCGAGGATTCCCTCCATCAGCTGAATTATATTTCCGGGCAATTTCAGTACTATCTGACTTCTGTGGATAACTATTCGAGAACTGTCCTTTCAGACTCACAGGTTCAAAATTATATGCTAAACTATAACCGTAGCAATATTGACCAACAGGATACTCTTAACGTCAGGCAGCAGATCTGTCAGATCATACAGTCTACATCCTTTATCCACTCTGTCAGGCTCTACTCCACAGGAGGTGATTATATACTGGCTTCCGAATCTTTTTCCACGCCTGCCAACCTGGAAGATCTTCCTGATCATTCCATCTGGACTGTAGGGCTTCGGACCAAAGTCGGCAGTGCCAGTGAGCAGCTCAAGGTCATCTCCCTTCTTCGCCCCTTTTACGATATCTCTACAGGAGATCTTCTGGGATATGTGGAGATTTCGGTCTCCGAATCTGCGATTTCCGGGATCTATGCCGACCAAAATGGACAACAGCGGATTTTTATGATTGACTCATCAGGCACAATACAAAGTACGGATATTTCATCCGAACTGGATACTTCTTATCAATATGGCACAGAAATACTGGACAGCTCCGGTTCCGGATATTTCTTTTCGGGAAAAGATCTGATCTTTTACAGTTACTTTCCCACACTAAACTGGTACATTGTCAGTCAGATTCCCTTTGCAGATTTTCTCAGCTCCATGTTACTTCTGTTCGGAATCTCTCTCGTGATTGCGATGCTGATAATGGCAGTCTGCATATATGTATCACAAAGAGTAGCCCTCCGGGTCACCTCTCCGCTGAGCCACCTTGTAGCCCACATTCAAAAAGTGAAGAGCGGCATCTGGGAGCCCATTGATATCATTCCGTGCAATGAAGAAATTTCTACACTGTTCCATTCATTTAACGGCATGATCACCACCCAGACCAAAATGCGGGACGACCTTATCGAGGCAGAAAAACTAAAACGTCAGCTGTCGCTGTCTTTGCTGCAGGAGCAGGTAAATCCACACTTTCTTTACAACACGCTTGATAACATCTGCTCCCTTGCCGAGATCGATGAAAAGGATACTTTGATCCGTCTCACCATGAGCCTGTCATCATTCTACCGTTCCAGTCTGAGCAAAGGGAAGATGCATGTCACTGTGAAAGAGGAACTGGATATTTCCCGTTCCTACCTGGAGATCATGCAGATCCGTTATATAAATAAATTCGATTACACAATCTCCTGCCCGAAATCACTGGAAGAATGTCAGTGCATTAAACTTCTGCTCCAGCCGGTCATCGAAAATAGTATCTATCACGGAATAAAAGAACTGCCAGGACACGGCCATATCTCTGTCAGGGTGGAGGAAGAGGGCGATGCTGTCTGTTTTATGATAGAAGATAATGGAAAAGGGATTTCCAATTCTGACTATGACAGGTTATGGTCCGGTCAGAGCGGACATTTCGGCATCAAGAACATACATCAGAGGATCCAGCTTTACTACGGAAACCAATACGGGCTCTCTATACGCAACAGAAAAGAAGGCGGATGTCTCACCGTCATCACTATTCCGAAAAGAAAGGGGGAAGTACAATGTCAACAGGGCTGATCATCGCCGACGATGAATATTTTATCCGGCAAAGGATCAAAAAGATCATACCATGGAAAAATCTGGATATTGAATTTGCCGGTGAAGCAGAAAACGGGAAACAGGTGGTGGAACTACTCGGAAAGGTGCGTGCTGATATCCTTCTTCTGGATATTAAAATGCCACAAATGGATGGTATCGAGACCGCCAGATACATAAAAGAACGTTTTCCTCATGTCCATATCATTATCCTGTCGGGATACAATGACTTTGAGTATGCACGTTCTCTCCTTCGCTACGGCGTAAAAGAGTATCTGCTCAAACCGGTATCCGCAGAAGAATTGGAGAAAGCGCTTTCAGACTGTCTCGCCTCCCTTGAAGCAGAAAAGCGCCGGGATCTTGCTGTCCGCATCTATCAGGAATATAAAAAGAACACAGCGCTGGAAGCTGTGCGCACATCAGGCTCAAGCTGGGCAGAGCTGTGCGCTTCTTATCCTGAATTTTCCAGCTATTCTTTCAGTTTTTTCTGTGCATTTTTCCTATCGGAAAATACTGGCAGTCCTCTTTCCGGGCTGGCAGACAGATTTCGCCGCGCCGGTTTTCTGTGCCATCACCGCCAGATTGGAGATTATATTTACATCCTCCAGATTTTTCTTCACACCCCGGAGGAAACAGATCACGCAGTATCATTCCTGACCGATCTCTCAGACGCCTGCCAGGAATTCATATACATTACAATAAGCGCTACGTTTGCTGTGTCCGAAGACTGGTCCGTCCCTTACAAACGCTGTACCGCCCGGCTTATGGATCGGTATTTTAAAAATCATTCCTGTGTGGAAAAAGCAGAAGCCCCGGTATTACATTCCGGCACATATGAAGAAGTGATCACATTGCGAAAGGATTTTCCGACTCTGCTGAACTCTCAGGACGAAACAGCTCTTCGCAGGTATCTGGATGAACTTTTTTGCGTACTAAGTAAAAGAAAAGAGGCGGAACTCCTACAAATGACAGTCACTGAAATTTTTAATGTTTATCATATTTATTTTTCTGTGCCCGAAAATTCCTCCCAAAACGTCCGTGACCTTGTCTCTTCCATGTTAGAATCTGAGTCTTCTCTTGACATTGTAAAAGAAGAATGTATTTCATACGGGCTGCAGTGTATCAGAGAGAGCAGTATCGCGCCCTCCGACACAATGCTCTGCAACAAGGTCATCGGATATATCCGTCAGAATTATGCAGATACCTCACTCTCTGTCTCGAAAGTAGCGGCGCACTTTCAACTTCATCCGACCTATCTCGGCAGTATATTCAAACGAGTACAGCATACCTCTCTTCTGCAATATATCTCCGAAGTACGGATTATCGAGGCCCGGAAGCTTCTGAGGGAAACAAACCTGAAAATATCAGAGATTGCAGAAAAGACCGGGTTTTCTGATATTTACTATTTCAGCAAACGTTTTAAGAAGATCACCGGGTGCTCTCCAAAAGAATATGCGCTCAAGAAAAAAGAGGGGGATGTCACAAAATCATCTGATTAGATAATGGAGCAGGGGAATCGCTCCTTTACTTTTTCAATCTGTTTCAAACAGAAACTGGAAATCCGCTCTGAACTCAGAGCATGAAACCTGTTCTTCGGCAGTCAGACAGGACAGAACATCCCCCGCCAGAGATATCCCGCAGGACATATAGAAGATCTGATATGTCCGTCCTTCGGGAATAGGGTAGAGGGAGAATAAAATCTCGCCCCTCCCGTTGAAC
>DWUT01000055.1 GCA_019120615.1 Candidatus Mediterraneibacter norfolkensis | reverse complement strand
TCTCTGACCTGTTCACGCACCCAGTCAGCCGGCGCACTCGCAGCACCGATCAGTCCCAAGCCGCCGGCTTCGGATACGGCGGCTGCAAGATGATACTCAGCAACCCAGGCCATTCCTCCCTGAATGATCGGATATTCAATTCCCAGTAATTCGGTTACTTTTGTTTTCATACTCTACAACCTTTCTTTCTCTTAAAAATGAATCAGTCTTATTTGTGTGCTTCCAGATATTTTACAACGTCGCCGATCGTGTTGATCTGCTCAAGATCCTCAGACGGGATCTCAACGTCGAACTCTTCCTCAAATGCCATTACCATCTCAAATAAATCCAGGGAATCAGCGCCCAGGTCATCTTTGAAGGATGTCTCCTCTGTAAGTTCTGCTACATCAGCGTTTAATGATTCTGCTACGATCTCTTTGATTTTCTCTAACATGGTCTTCTTTTCCTTTCTTTTTTGAAAATTCTTTATTTTGTAATCCGGCCTCCGCCGGGAATTACCTGTTTTTCTACCACTCAAACAGACAGCCGGCCCATGTAAGGCCTGCCCCGAATCCCGCCATGATCAGTTTCTGCCCCTCACGGAACATCCCCTTACGGTTCATCTCATCGAGAAGGATCGGCACGGTTGCTGCCGATGTATTGGCGTATTCCTCCAAGTTCATGGGGAACCGTGAAATATCCGTCTTCAGTCTCTTTGCCACCGCCTCTATGATCCTGCGGTTTGCCTGGTGGAGGATAAAATAGTCAATCTCATCCACACTCACACCGGACTTCTCCAATATTTCTTCTATGATCTCCGGAACCTTGCGGACAGCGAATTTGAACACTGCCTGTCCGTCCATATGGATGTACGCTTCTTTGTCCTCTTCTTCCAGGTTCCAGTCTCTTCTGTGCCTGCTCAGTCCTGTCAGCGCCGGACCTTTCTTTCCGTCGGAATGAGCCGCCGTCCATACGGGCGCCCCGTCTTCCTCTGCACGAAGCAGTACGGCTCCCGCACCATCTCCGAACAGAATACATGTACTCCGATCCGTCCAGTCGATCATATGGCTCATGCTCTCTGCACCGACGACCAGTACTGTACGGCACATTCCTGCACTGATGTAAGCCTGCGCCGCGTTGAATCCCAGCACAAATCCGGTACATGCCGCATTCAGATCATATCCTGCCGCGTTCACCGCACCGATCATCCTCTGTACCTCGCACGCCGCACAGGGGTAGATCGTCTCAGATGAGGACGTCGCAACGAGGATCATATCGATCTCTTCCGGTGCGATACCACTCTGTTCCACTGCCCGGAGCGCCGCCTGTCCCGCCATATAGGAGGTGGTCTCCTCTTTCGCGACATGTCTTCTGGCGATTCCCGTTCTCTCACGGATCCATTCATCGTTCGTGTCCACGAGCTTCGCCATGTCATCATTGTCCATCACATGGGGCGGTACATATGAACCTGTCCCGCAAATTTTTCCTGTTATCATTATTTTTCCCTACCAAATTTACTTTGACTTTTAAATACTTTGACTTTCAAAGTATATCATACTGTTTCCATTTGTCAATACAGTTTATTAATAATTCTGTAACATTTTTGCGACCATCTTTTAATGATTCCGCCTGTTACTTTACACACGAAATGGAAACATGATTTTTGCAGAAAAGACGGTGTCATCAGATCTGGTCCCGCTGATAGCACCGCCTTCTTCTCTTTCGGAGTGACTCTGGTCTCTCCTTATTTATTTCATCATGATCTCTGAGATTGCATCCAGGATCTTGTCATGACATCCTCCACATCCGGTAGAGCAGTGTGTGATCTTCTGCACGTCCTCAAATGCAGACAGGACGTCGCTGAATGAGTCCATCTGGTGAAGAGCATTCTCCACATCTGCGTAGGATACCTGTTTGCAGTTACATATCATTCCGTCTTTCATAGTATCTTCTCCTTCCATCTCGCTCTGCCCTGTCCGGCCGCGGACCGCTTTCTCATATATTGAAAATAAAGGATCTCTGCCGGCCTCAGGCAGCTGCTCGTTAATTGATAAAATTTTATCTGTACTCTATGATAAACTATCCGAGTGAAAAAAGCAATTTCAGATACCGTATTCTTTATACAGAGTTTCTCTGTACTCCGGATCTGATGCCGTCTTTATCAGCAAATCTGTTTTATTCTCTTCGGTAAGTTTCAGGATCAGCCGGCTATAACGCTCGGACTCCTCTTTTCTTCCTTTCTCTATACCTTTCTCCATTCCTTTCTCCATTCCCTTCTCCATCGCATCATCCCATATCATCTGTCCAAGTATCGTCATCGCCATCTCCTCCTTGATCAATCCCAATTCTTGTTTATCCAAAAACTTAACTGCAAATGTATAGAGGATTGCCTCCATCTTCCGCACATCCTCTTTTGTGAAAATATCTTCTCCCATCTTCAATAAGCGAATCCCTTTAAGGATCCTCTCCTTCTGCTCTCCCTTTCCACCCATAAGCGGAGATAAGAGAAGGGGGATGATATCATCTCTGGTCAGGGATCCCACTCCTTTTTTCTGAATCTGTTCCAATACCCTGTCCGCATCTTCATCCTTCAGGCGGATCAATCGAACTCTGTATGTATTAATCCCGTCCGTTATCCTGTCCCGGAGTATTTTCACTTTAGATGAACAGATCACGAAAGTCACCACCGGTGCTCCATAGATTCTCACAGTAGACGCCTCGTATTCTCTGAAACGCCTCAGATCACTCTCGGAAATAGAATCACTTTCAAATTCAAAGTGATAATAAACACCGTTTTCCTTCTCGTAAAGAAAATCTTCATACATGTGGCGTGCCTCAAGTTCTACCAGCTCTGTCGGTACAGCTCGAAGCACCTTTTCATGGATTCCCAGCCAGCGCACCATCTCGTCGCCAAAATATGTTGCTGCCGACTTAAGTGCCAGATCCTCGGCCTGGGACAGGCTCTCTCTTCTTTTGTTGTCTTCCTGCAATATTTCCTCCGTTTCCAGCGGCACAGGAACTGCTCCATATCATTATAATAGCACAGCAGACAGCAGATTGCTTCGTTATTTTATGAAATTTAAGCTTCTTAAAATATTCATTGGATATCTGTCCGAACCGGACGGCGATATTCAGATGAGATTAACTGGAATGCAAAGACGCATCCCGAAGTCAGAAAAATATGGCGGCAGTGTCTGTGCATTGCCGCTGTCTGCATATATTTAAGATACTATAACGGCCGCGTGACTGCAAGACGTATCCTGCGCCATTTTCTTTCATTTCCGTGATTTGTCTACAGTTGTGTCATTTTCTCTCTGCACCGTCACAGAATGCTTTTCACCGATCAATCTTCAGTCCGATCAGCCCTCCCTTCTCCTCATATCCGGTATTCCAAAGATCCGACAGCCGGAACGTGCCCTTCTCTCCGTATGTCGCCACCGTGATCCACATTCCATCTTCCCGCTCTTCATAGCCGTAACAGAGAAACCAGTGCCACACAAAATCCTTATAGCATTCCTTTTTGTGGCGGAGCATCAGATAAGGTATAGGAAAGTCGCTGTCGATATGTTTCTTTATAAAATCTTCCGCCGCTCCTGCCTCCTCCGTCCCCTGCATTTCTTCTATAATAATATGCTTTTCTCCGACATCCGACAGATATTTTTCAAATCCTTCCCTGAACAGATATGTTCTGTTCACTCCGTTTACCCTTGGTTTCAGATAAGGCTTCATCTTCATGGAAAAACTGATGTAGTCCTCCCGGGTGAGATGATCGATATCAAAGGGATAAAGGTGCTTCATATCTTTATGGAGAGCAAGGTAAATGCAGCAGTCACACGCCGTGGCAGCCGCACATCCACCGATATACATCACAACATTTTTAAACCATTCCTGGTTGCCGCCTACGGCGCCATCTATTGAGAAATAATCCAGTATCTTTTTCATTCAGTCTTCAATCCTTTCCTTCCGTCCAGCCATGCCAGCTCGATTTCGGTGCTTCGCACCTCCATCTCGCTGCGGGCTTGCGCCCTATAGAAGAAAATACACAGCCCCTTCTTTGTGAGCGAGCTCCCACGAAGGGGCTGCGCATTTCCTTCTGCATGGCTTAATTATAATACATATTATAATCCATCTGGTTGAAATGTACATTTTTTTCTTCCTTTTTTGGTTACTCGTGATATTGTTCGTTTTTGGTTTTGAGACTATACTTATTTCAGAAACAAACGATACATATTTTTTAAGGAGGCTATTCAAAATGGCAAGTTTATCACTTCAGGGCATTCAGAAAATTTATCCTAACGGATTTCACGCAGTAAAGGACTTCAACCTTGAGATCGAAGATAAGGAATTCATCATCTTCGTAGGACCTTCAGGATGTGGTAAATCTACAACGCTTCGTATGATCGCTGGTCTGGAAGATATCTCCGGCGGTACACTGAAGATTGACGGAAAGGTTATGAACGACGTAGAGCCGAAGGACCGTGATATCGCAATGGTATTCCAGAACTACGCTCTGTATCCGCATATGACAGTATATGATAACATGGCATTCGGACTGAAACTTCGTAAAGTTCCGAAGGATGAGATCGACAAGAAGGTTCGCGAGGCTGCGAGAATCCTTGACCTTGAGAAACTGCTTGACCGTAAACCGAAGGCTCTTTCCGGTGGACAGAGACAGCGTGTTGCTATGGGACGTGCTATCGTTCGTAATCCTAAGGTATTCCTTATGGACGAGCCTCTCTCCAATCTGGATGCAAAACTGAGAGTTCAGATGCGTATCGAGATCTCCAAGCTTCATGAGAACCTGGGCGCTACGATCATCTACGTAACACATGACCAGACAGAGGCTATGACACTTGGTACAAGGATCGTCGTTATGAAAGACGGTGTTGTTCAGCAGGTAGATACACCTCAG
>DWUT01000054.1 GCA_019120615.1 Candidatus Mediterraneibacter norfolkensis | reverse complement strand
TTTGGAACTATCTATTTCCCGACAGCTCCTTCGCCTCTCCAAACTCACTCCGGAAGCGCCGTCAGCACAATCTCTGTAGGAATCAGATTCCCTCCGTAATACCGCAGATAAAAGCGATACGACGGGTTCATCTCATGGATGAGCCGCGGCAGGCGCCACAGATCATCATACCCGTGGTAGACTGAGATAGAAAGTTTGGGCTTATCCTTTTTGATATGTTTCGAAGCTCCAATGAGAGCGTCATATTCCGCGCCTTCCACATCCATTTTGATCCAGGTCACAGGCTCTGCGATATTTTCATCAAGAGTGACAATCTCAACCTTCATAGTATCTGATTTATCAGCAGAAGCTCCTACCGTCTCAAGCCGGGAGGAAGAAGTGTCTTCCGGGCTGATAAGCTCCAGAGTACCCGCTTCTCTCCCCACAGCTTTTCTGCGTATCTCAACATCATGCAGCCCATGTATATTGTGTTTCAGGAACCGAAGATTTTCGCGGTCCGGCTCATAGGCATAGATTCTCTGATAGCCCTTTCCATATATCCCGGTAAAGCTTCGCACTGTATCCCCTATATAGGCGCCCACATCCACAAACACTTCTCCATCTGCCTCAGGCAGCAGATCCAAGTCAAAGTAATGTTCTCCGTTTTCTCTCGCTTTTCCCAAAAGCTCCGTATCTAGATAGGTCCAGTTCCTCATAACCGCCAAAAGAACAGCCCTTGAACGATTGTCATCCAGAATCCTGTAAAGCCAGACAAAATCCGATAAGTGCTCTTTCATCATATGCACTCTTTTTTCAAAATTCTCATACTCCCCTTTATCCGGATCCAAAGTTCCCCAGAACGAGTATCTCCGGAAATAATCCACATACCCGGCCTTATTACTTCCCAGTTTCTCAAAACGGGCTCTGATCTCTCTGACAAGCTGTTCCTCGGAAGTATCTTCGATATACTTCACCCAGGAGAGGAACTGGCGGTCCATCTGATTCTTTACCCGAATCCCCCACGTCTCCTCGGAAAGAGTCTCTTCTCTGAGACTCTGGATAGCTTTTCGGTCCTCCTCTGGAAGCGCATCCATGATCCGGTCTTCCAGCGCAAGGAATCCCACTGACTTGGCACACCGGAAGAGAAATGTCAGATCTTTAAGAGAGCTTAGGTCATAAAGTTTCCCTAAGAAGGACCAGGTTCCCTCCGCCGTCTCTTTCTCCTTCTCACCCCCAGCAAAAAGATACATCAACAGTGAAGCCACCCCATCCTTATACCGATTCATTCGCAGGGCAAGCACACCGTAACGCACCGCCTCCTGCGGTCTGTCCAGCCGGCGGCACATCTCTGTCAGCCAGACGTAAATCTGTTCTACCAAACCTCCGGCATATGTAATATCAGCTCCATGATATTCTTCCATCTGTTCCAGGGCACGCTTCAGCTCTTCATAAGCCTGTTCATCCAGCCCCCGGTTCATATACCAAATTCCCAGAAAAAAGCAAACATCCGGGTTCTCCGCCTTCGGATACCCCATAAGACGGGCAAGCTCCATAATCTCCCCGCCACACGATTCAGAAGAGAGAATATTCATCAGCGTCAGCACAGCCACTCGGAATCGCTGCTCACTGATCCTGCCGGATTTCTTCCCCTGAATTGCCTTTCTCAGACTTTTCTTAGCCTCTTCCAGATCCCCCTGTGCCTTCTGGGATTCCCCCAGATAGCTCCATGCATTATAGTTTTCCGGATCTTCCTCTACTTCCCGGCGGAGAAGCTGTAGATTTCTCTCCAGCTTTCCAGTCTTCTCATAGACACTTGTGCTGTATCCCGTATGGATGATGGAAAGTTCCTTTGACTCATCCGCACAGCGCAGCGGCTTTCCGTCAGGAGAAGCGATCTGTTCATGAATCCTCCCATGATAACGGAGTTTTGGACTATTCCGAAAAATTCGATCCTGCGTGGATATTGAAAAAGGATTCCCATTGTCATCCAAATGAATCATTGAACATCTCACAAAATCAGGAAGTGTTTTTGGATTCATCTTTCTCATAAGTTCCTCCAGAACACGCATCAGTTTTTTCGCATCTTCTCCGGTAAAGTACTCGTCCGCATCAAGAAATGCGATCCAGTTTCCTTTTGCATGGCTGATAGCACAATTCTTCGCCGCGGAAAAATCATTGATCCACTGAAAATGATACACTTTTGCACCCATTTCTTCCGCAATTTCCACCGTCCTGTCCGTAGAACCAGTATCCACCACGATCTGCTCAAATGCGATCTCTTTCGCCCAGGACAGCGCCCGGCGGATATTCTTCTCCTCATTTTTCACAATCATGCACTGGGAAAGCTTTACCCTGCTCTTCATCTCCTATATCTCCTCCTGCCCTTATCAATTCAGTCTGTACCCGCATACAAAAAGAGACGTCCGGTTCCTGCCGGACGCCCCAAAAAAATCTCTGTCGTATACCGTTGTTTCAGCCTGACGCTGATTACTGTAATAACTGAAGAACTCCCTGAGGGATCTGGTTTGCCTGTGCAAGCATCGCCTGTGAGGACTGTACCAGGATGTTGTTCTTCGTGTAAGCCATCATCTCTTCTGCCATATCTACGTCACGGATGCGGCTCTCAGCGGATGTCATGTTCTCTGTCGTCACACTCAGGTTGTTGATTGTATGCTCCAGACGGTTCTGGATCGCACCAAGGTCACCTCTTGTGGAGGAAACCATGTTGATCGCATTCTTGATCACGTTCACCGCATCTGCTGCATCTTCCTGATTTGCAATGGAAATACGATCCAGTCCCAGGCTAGCAGAATTCATAGCACCCACGGAAACAGTCATCCTATTAAAGTCATCTGAAGTATCACCAATCTGAAGTGTCAGGTCTTTTCCCGTATCAGCTGTCGCTTGTGCTGTTGCTGTAAAAGCAATAGCGGTCGGATCAGTTCCTACCCCTGATGCGGTAATAGTAATTGTTCCAGCGCCATCCGATGTTACTGTATATACGCCACCTGCACCGTCTGTAAATTTGCCCGTCGCCGCAGCCGCAATCTTATCAGCCAGTGATGTTGCTGTTTCCCCTGCTTCTACTGTGACGTCAACTGATCCTACGCCAAGGTTAATATTCAGGTTTCCTCCTGTAGTAACAGCATCAGCAGCCATACCTGTAAGATCTATCTCGACTTCAGTCGTAGCTGTAGCACTTCCTGTTGTTGTAGTAGCAGGCGTAGCTGTAATATTACCACTTAATGTCGCCGCCGCTGTCGGGCCTTTCATAGATCCATCCAGAAGCTGGATGCCATTAAAGTTTGTCGCCTGAGAGATACGATCGATTTCGTCTGTCAGAGCTTCAAACTCTTTCTGCAGGTTTGCACGGTCTGTCGCATCGTCATATGTTCCGTTTGCAGACTGATCAGCCAGCTCTACCATACAGTTCAGCATGGAGTGACCCTCTGTCAGGGCACCCTCTGCTGTCTGTACAAGAGAGATACCGTCGTTTGCGTTCTTCTGTGCTGTCTCAAGTCCTGTGATCTGTGCACGCATTTTTTCAGAAATAGCAAGTCCTGCTGCGTCGTCGCCTGTGCGGTTGATCTTATATCCAGATGAAAGCTTCTCCAGGTTCTTGGATACTGCGCTGTTATTTGTTGTTAAGTTACGATAAGAGTTAAGTGCTGCAATATTGTGCTGAATTCTCATAATAAATTTACCTCCTTGGTTGTTGCCGGAACAATCCTTTGTTCCGTATAAGCTGCTTGTCTGGCGGGTCTGCCCGTCATTTTCTCTCCGACTTTTCCTTCGCGAGCTGCCTGCGGCTTTTCACATAGGAATCACGGATCCAGTCCGGGGCCGGATTGGTCTTCTCATAGACTTCTCCTCTTAAGATCTTCACATCCCGCGGTGCGTCCACTACGAGACGGAGTACGCCGTCAATCTCCGCGACCTGAATCACGATCCTGCGGCCTTCTTCTTCAAGTACAATGTATTCTCCTGAGTTTCTTCCAAGAGTGAGCATTCCCTTGTCCCCTTTCTGTTTCTGACAGGAGTATGTCTGATTTCCGGAATCATAATTGTCTAATAACAATGCGTATTTCATTATCCTGTCTAATAACTACTTCGCCCCCCTCCGAAAATTAAGCTATTTTTTGATTTTTGTGTAAAATTCATAAAATTCCCACTTCAACACAGCAAAAAATCAGGAATTTTTAATATAGGACATCTTCCGTTTAAATAATTTGATTCAATTAAAGAAAAAACAAAAAAAAGTCGATAACTTTAAACAAAGAAAGAAAATGACAAAAGAATAATCGGATGGTATAATGAAATAGGATTGTAGTGAATGTTTCACTATTTATGGATAAAGATATACCTCCTAAATATATCTTTGGATCTAAATAAAGACTGTGTGTAAACGAACGTTGCAATTTATGCCGGAGGTGAAAAAATGTCAGAAGAGAAATGCAGATTCAGAAATATAATTCAGGCGTGGGAGCCCCCTCTATAGCCCTGACAGGTTAAAGATACACGTTAAACCAGTACCAATCAGTACCAATGATCAATATTTGAGAAATTAAAATAGTTTATTGAGGAGACATAAATGAAAGAGGAAAAAAAGAATGTAAAAAACAGTGGGTCTGACAGTTTTCTTTTTTCAATATTCCAGAGACTGATACGGCCGAGAGATACCGGACAGGCGGAGACCCCTGAAACTGTTCTGGATATAAAAGGAAAGGCTGGTGTTTCGAAAGGGGGACAGATGCCGAATTCAGCCGCCGCTTATGATACGCAGAATATCCTTGACACACCGGCAGACAATTCGCTCCTGTCTTATCGGATGAAATGGAAGGGTTCCGGACATGCAGACGAAGATGCTTCCATGCGCAGCTTCATATATGATGATCAGGACATTTCCCAGGAAGATGCTGAGAAATGGATGAAAAAAGCGTCCGATCTGGTGGCAAACATACTTGAAAAAAGGCTTAAACGACTGGATATAGACCCTGAGGACGACAGCGTTGATGCAGAAATGCTGATCACAACTACACGGGACGAAATATCGGCATGGTGTTTTGTCTTCCCTGCTCTTAATGGCGGACAGCATATCTCAGGTGAACATATCAGGGCGGAGATGGCAAAAAAAGGGATTATTTCTGGAATTCAGGATGACCGCATAGAAATGGCGTCGAAAGATGAATTTGGTATGAAATGGATCAAGGTAGCAGAAGGGATTCCGCCCAAACACGGAACAGACGGTACACTGACAGAGAATTACCCCCACACAGTAGGAATTCCGCAGCTTGTTGCAGATGAAAAGGGAAACGTTGATTTTCATGAACTGAACTGGCTGATCAAGATCCACAAGGGGGATGAGATCTGTAGATTTACACACGCCACGAAAGGCGAGAATGGAAAGAATGTCTTTGGCAAAGAAGTAAAGGCCAGAAACGGCAGGGAGGTAAATCTCCCCGCCGGCAGGAACACAGAGGTCGATGAGGAAAACTGCAGAGTCATCTCCGCAGAAGACGGACAGCTTTCCTACAGAAACGGTAAGTTCAACGTTTCCGACCTGTTGGAGATCCGTGGGGACGTTGCCACTGCCACAGGAAATATCAACGCACAATGCGACGTACTTATCCACGGAAACATTCGGGGAGGATATACCGTAAGATCTCTTGGCAGTATCATCGTAAAGGGTACGGTGGAAAGAAGCACGGTGATAGCGGGAAAAGACGTCTATATTGCCTACGGAATGGCCGGAGGCGGTTCCGGAACTCTCGATGCCGGAGGGACAGTTCGCTGTAAGTATCTGGAGAACGTCAGTGTCCGCGTAACAGGCGACATAATCACCGAAAGCATAGTAAACTCTCAGGTCAGCTGTGACGGCTCGATTTTTGTCAATACCGGGAGAGGCGCTGTTGTGGGAGGAAGACTTCTGGCAATGAACCGGATCGAGGCAAAAATCATCGGAAACAAGGTCCACGGAAACACGGTTCTTCTCATTGAACCCAGTCCGCATTTTCAGGAAATAAAGATGCAGCTCGGCATCGAATATGCCAATGCCAGCAGCAGTGCGGACGAACAACAGGATGAAAAGAAAAAAAACAGACTGGAGAGGTTGAAAAGAATGATCGAGGAACTGGAAGAGCAGGAGAATCTGACAAGAAATGGCCAGATTATCGCAGACATCATTTATCCTGTTACAGAAGTTTCATTTCAGGAACTTTCCAGAACAATAGAAACAGAAGAAAGCTCTGTCCGCCTGTTCAGAGACTCCGAAGGGATCAAAACAGGGATGAAGTAAAAACTGACAGATCAGAAAGCTCATAAAAAACCAAGGGAGGTATTTAAAAAGTTGCTTCCCTTGGTTATTTTTATACATTGATAGAAATTCACAGAAACCGCACCGCCCGAACCTGCGGTATAACATTACGACCGAAGAACGCTGGGAAGATAAAAGCCAGTCCGGGGATGCGTGCGTAAATAGTCAAGGCAGGCTACAACTTCCGCCAGTTCCAGCGGTTTGCAGAGAAAGCCCGATGCGCCGGCCTCCTTTGCCTCTATCACCGTGCTTTCATACACCATGGACGTAAGTATGATAATACGCGCATGAGGGTACTTTTTCAGTAGTTTCTTTGTTGTCTCTAGTCCATCCATCCCGGGCATAACAACATCCATCATGACAATATCAGGCTTGTCAGTTTCAATATTCTCCAGGGCATCTTCCCCTGTAGTATAATGCGAAACAATCTCATAATCATTCTGGGCCCGCAGGTGAAACTGAAGGTCCTTTACCGTCATATAAGAGTCGTCAACAACCATGATCTT
>DWUT01000001.1 GCA_019120615.1 Candidatus Mediterraneibacter norfolkensis | reverse complement strand
CTTACAGATACATTAAAATAAATTAGCACAACGGGTTAAATTATTTTAAGCGATAAGGTGGAGTATATGAATATGAATGGGATTTTAGAACAGATAGAAACATTTAATATCAATGATGCGATGTCGGTTTTGGATGAAGCGGGACATGTTCTCACACAAACTGAAACTGTCGTACTGGCGGTTTTGTGTGCGGTCGGGGTGCTGTTTGCTCTTCTTGGCCTGAAGATCGTCCGGTTCTGGTCGGGACTGCTGGGACTGCTGCTCGGCCTGTACGGGGGAATAATGGCGGCATATTATCTGGGGATAGATGAAATGTATGTCTGGATCCCGGGAGCTGTTCTGGGAATTGTCCTGGCTGTTCTGGGAGCATGGAAACATCGCTTTGGAGTATTTCTGACCGTATGGACTTCTGTGAGTTCAGTCTGCATGTATATCATACGTCCAACAGACTGGATGTGGGGAATCATATGTCTGGCTGCAGGACTTGTACTGGCACTTCTGTCTGTCAGGTTTGTTGAATTCCTGGCTATGCTGTCTACAGCGGTCTGCGGTGCGGTATTGGGAGGCACTGCGGCTTATTATCTGATTCCCTTTGAAGGGCAGTTTATACATATTATCATTTGTGTTGCTCTGGGAATCATCGGATTTCTCGTTCAGCTTTTGATTGAGTCAAGAAAGAGAAGAAAACAGAATCTGAAGAAAGCAGCGGAGATACGGGAACATCAGTCTACGGCAAATGAGGTTGAGAAAGCCCGGGCTCTGGTGGACGAACTTGACAAAGAGACAGAGACGGAAGAAGAGGAGCTGGAGATCATTCAGTTCGGCGATGGTGATGATTCTGAAGATCCGGAAGAGGAATTTGATGAGCTGGATGATGAGTTGGATCTGGAAGAAGATGCTGAATCAGAAGAAGATATAGATGATCTGGACGAAGAATCCGATTATCCGGATGACGACGAGGATGAGATAGACTACCTGGATGATGAGGAAGAAACAGACTATCTGGACGACGAGGAAGGGTACCTGGACGATGAGGAGACAGACTATCTGGATGACGAAGAAGGAATAGATTATCTGGATGATGAAGAGACAGAAGAAAAAGAAGAAAAATAGATAATGGATAACGAGTCCGTTTTATGACACACCTTCTCTGCTAAGATGTCTACAGTAAAAATCTTAGCAGAGAAAGGTGTGTTTTATTATGTATATCAGAAAATCAGTTCTCAAGGCGGCTGTCCTGACAGTGGGAAGTATTATCCTGGCTGCACTGGCAGCACTCTACTGTTTTACGGAAACCAATATCCCTTCCGCAGTTTATCTCATCTCCTGGCTCGTATGTCTGTATGCCATGCTGACAGGAATGTCTGAGATCGATCGCAGATAAGGAAAAGTGATAAACTATTTACCAAGATAATCCGCTGTGATGTTCCGGACTTTTTCTGTAACGTAGCTGCTTCCGCCTTTGCCTTTTACGTCTTCGACCATACCTGCGACGGCAATCGGAGTATCTGTACTATCGGCGGTTTCGCAGATGAACCATCCGCGTTCAATCCCGTCGGTGTCAGACTGGCTGTCTTTTATTTCAGCTGTGCCTGTCTTGCCCAGCAGGGTAACTCCGTCAATCCGTGCCGACGCTCCGGTCCCGGAAGGATTTTCGATAACCTGGATGAGATCGTTTCTGACTGTTTCAACAGCATCTGCGGAAAAGACATTTTCCTTCCACATTTTTCCGGTATATCCGTCCTGACAGAGGAGCGTGGGCTGGATCATGCTGCCATCATTTACAAAGAGCGAATACATGGAAAGCATGTGTACAGGGTTGACGAGGAGCTGTCCCTGTCCATACCCCGTGTCAGCAAGCTGAATGTCGGAATCGATGTTGTCATCGTCATCATAAGTCGATGAGGTGAGGCTCAGTTCAAACGGAATTTCTTCGTCGAAGCCCATGGCTTTAAACCGGTCGATCAGAGTGTCTGCGCCGATCTTCAGAGCAGCTTTGGCAAAATAGATGTTATCAGAGTAAACAAGTGCATTTTCGAGATTAACCTGATCGCCGTAGTCAGTGAGCGTGGTTACATGATAGTCTCCCCAGCTCGAATCCTCCTGCCAGCTCAGACCTTCATAACCAAAGTTTTCCTGAGGGTCGATCTTGCCGCTGTCTACCCCGATGACTGCGGTGAGTGCTTTGAATGTGGAACCGGGAACCCAGGATGCAGCGAAACGATTGGTGAGAGGCCTGTTCTCTGAATTATTCAGTTCCTCCCATCGGCGGTCAGACATTCCCATGATAAATTCGTTTGGATCATATCCGGGAGCGCTGACAAGGGCCAGAACTTCTCCTGTCTTCGGGTTCATTGCCACAGCCGTACCGTTGTCGGATGAAAACTGATCATATGCGGTTTGCTGCAGCGAGGCATCAATGGTGACATGGATATCCTCACCGTTTTTGGCTTCCTGAGAAGCAAGAGTTTCGACCACATTACCGTCACTGTCAACAATATTGACAGAAGAGCCGTCAACCGCTTTCAGCGTATCTTCATAGGCAAGTTCCAGGCCGGATTTACCGATAACGCTGCCGGCGTGATATCCCTCCCCTGCTTTTTTCTCCAGATCTTCTGCGGTTACGGACTGAACGTATCCGGTCAGATGTCCTGCTGCCGCTCCAAGCGGATAGATGCGTTCAGCAGCATCGTTGATCAGGATTCCGGAGATTTCCAGGAGTTTTGATTCAGTGTCCGTATCATCTTTGGAAATCTGTTTCAGGGGGACAAAGGTGTCATCCTGAACATAGGATGCGCCAAGAAGGCTGTTTATGTCGTCTGTACTCATGTCAAGGAGTTCTGCAATTTTCTGGATGTCTTCCTCCTTGTTCCCGCTCATTTTTCCGGGGACAAGGCCGACTTCGGAAACGGTTCCCTGGGTGGCAAGAGCAGTTCCGTTTCGGTCATAGATACTTCCGCGTTCGGCTGTCTCGGTCTCGACCCGTACTTTATAATCATCCTGAAGGGACGGGAAGATCAGAGTGGAGTCCCAGCTGATCCGGTAAGCTCCGTCGCTGTCTTTTTCCAGAACTGCCTGGTTGTCAAAAGAGACGGAACCGGCGCAGGTGTCCATCGATGTAGAATATGTAACTGTTTCTGTGTCTTTGGAAGAAGATTCCTCTGAAGGAAATGAAACTTTGATATTTGATGCTTCAATACCTTCGTAAATGTTCTGATTTCTTGAAATAAAATCCTCTTCACTTACAGAATCCTTTGAACTCTCAGTAAGAAGAGCGTACATTCCTTCGTAATCTCCGTCATTCAGAAGAGAAAAATAGTTTCTGACAGTATCCTCGGGAATTGGACGGCTGCGGAGATAATGCCACACAAGGAACCCGATGCCGGAGCAGAGGATCAGGACCAGAAAAATGATCAGAGGGATCAGCCATCTGCGCCGCTTGGGAGGACGGCGTTTTTTCTTGTTTTTCAGATATTGCTTTCTTGTGCTCATAGAAAAACCTCCAATGCATGTTTTCTTAATATTACGATTGTAAGATAGAATTGTCAATATGAAAAGAAAGTGAAAAGTCGATGTCGTCGGTTGCCAGAGGTTGTCCAAAGGGTTATAATATAACAAAAGCAGTTCTCCCTGTAAATCAGAAGAGAGAACTGGAAAAGGGGGCTAGCGTATGAAGATCGATATGCATTGCCATGTGAAAGAGGGCTCCATTGACAGCAAGGTCGGCCTGGAGGAATATATTACGATCCTGAAAAAACACGGATTTCAGGGGATGGTCATAACTGATCACGACACATATAACGGATACCGTTATTGGAAAAATAATATTAAAGGAAAAAAGCATACAGATTTCGTGGTACTCAAAGGGATTGAGTATGATACGAGAGATGCGGGGCATATTCTGGTCATCATGCCGGAAGGCGTAAAGATACGGCTCCTGGAGATGCGGGGAATGCCGCTTGCTCTTCTGATCGATCTGGTACACCGCAACGGCGGAGTGCTTGGACCGGCTCATCCATGCGGAGAGAAGTATATGAGCTTTACGAACGCGAGAAGGTATTATCTGTCTCCGGAGATCGTGAAACGTTTTGATTTCGTGGAAGCATTTAACAGCTGTGAGTCGATAGAGTCAAATGAAGGGGCGGCAAAGCTGGCGAAGAAGTATGGGAAGATAACCACAGGCGGCAGCGACTCCCATAAGCCTGACTGTGTGGGGAGAGGATATACGATCCTGCCGGAACCTGTGACGTGTGAGACAGAACTTATCTCTCTGATACACAAGAAAACTCCGCTGAAAGCAGGGGGAACCCTGTATGAGAAGACGACCAAAGAAAAGATCGGAAAAGTAAATAAACTGTTGGTCTACTCTTTCTGGGTATATAATAAGAGCGGGGAACTGATCAAGAGACGGGGAAGGAATAAGAAGATGGAAGAGGAACACCCATTTGATCCTATTGATCCCATTGAATTATACTACCATTCCTGAATGCACCAGAGGAAGAAAGAAGAGGGCACCCGGATGAAACACTTTTCGTGTTTTCGTCCGGATGCCCTCTTTTGATATTTGATATAAATTTATTTTTTTGTACCGTATTTCTTTGCGATACTGATCACTATCCCGCTCAGAGCCCAGAGCGCGAGTGCGTTGGGGATGACCATCAGTCCGTTGAAGAAATCGGACAGTGACCAAACAAAGTCAACCTTAAGAGTAGAGCCGACTATCACAAAGACGATGACAAAGAAGGAGTAGAATTTTGTCGCCTTTGTTCCGAAAAGATATTCTACATTTACCTGGCCGAAGAAATGCCACCCGAGGATCGTAGAAAATGCGAAGAAGAACAGACAGATTGCCACAAAGATGTCGCCAAATCCTCCGAAGCTTGTGGAGAATGCGAGCTGAGTCAGTGCTGTTCCTGTCTTTCCGCTGTCCAGTACTCCTGTAGTAAGGATGGAGAAAACAGTAAGGTTGAGTACGATAAAAGTGTCGATAAATACGCTGATCATGGCAGCAAGTCCCTGCTGATGCGGATTTTCCACGTTAGCTCTTGCATGCGCGTGAGGTGTGGAACCCATACCTGCTTCGTTGGAGAAAAGTCCTCTTGCAACACCATAGCGGATCGCTTCTCTGACGGCAATTCCGGCTCCGGCGCCGAGTACTGCTTCAGGATTGAATGCTCCCACAAAGATCATGCGGAATGCATTGGGGAGAGCACCGATATGCATGATGATCAGGATAAGGCTTCCCACAATATAGATTCCGGCCATGAGAGGAACCAGTTTTTCAACTACAGAAGCAAGACGGCTTACCCCGCCGATAAAGATAAATGCAGTGATCGCCGCAAGGATCAGGCCGAAAACGAGCTGCGGGATTTCCAGTCCTCTGGAGCGAAAAACTTCATAGAAAGCGCTGCCGATGGAATTTGACTGCACCATATTTCCGGTGAATCCAAGAGCAATGATGATGAGCACTGCGAAGATTCCGGCCAGGACTTTTCCGAACTTCCCGGTAAAAGCGGCCCGAATGTAGTAGACCGGTCCTCCGGTAACCACGCCGTCTTTTTTTGTTTTATATTTCTGTGCCAGTGTTGCCTCAGCATAGATCGTGGACATTCCGAAAAAAGCGCTCAGCCACATCCAGAAGATTGCTCCCGGTCCGCCGCCGATCAGTGCGGTCGCTGCGCCGGCGAGATTGCCGGTTCCGACCTGAGCTGCAATGGCGGTAGCCACAGACTGAAAAGAAGTCATTTCCCCGGCTTTCCCTTTTGCGCCTTTCAGAGAAAAACTGCCGAAGACCTGATGCCAGCCTTCCCTGAATTTCCGCACCTGGATAAACTTAAGCCGGATCGTATAGTAGATTCCGGTACCACACAGGATGATAATAAGTATCACATTCCATAAAAAGTCGCTTGCCTGAGTTACAATCTGCGTTAAAGCATCCATAAATAAAATCCTCCTCAATTTTCCCTTTTGTAACTTTTCAGCATCGCCCTTTTTCGCTCTCTACAATTATCATAGAAAAAGAAAAAGACCGGTACCATATGGCCCAGTCTCTAAAAACGAACATATTGCCCTGTCCTTTTGCCTGAGAGATCGGACAGAAAATGTCTGCCCTTACACCTTCGGCGCTCCTTTTTTCAGAGACTCTCCAGAGTTTCGCCCTTCATACCAGATGACGAACGAATATATACTATCATATCGTTTGCAGGTTTTCAAGATAAATTATTGCAAAGCAGCGCCAAAGAATAAATATTGAAAATACAAATTTTACATCC
>DWUT01000053.1 GCA_019120615.1 Candidatus Mediterraneibacter norfolkensis | reverse complement strand
GCCTCCACGTCTCCGGTCATGGTCCTTTTCCTGCGGTCGTGA
The DNA here is from genome assembly GCA_019120615.1 of Candidatus Mediterraneibacter norfolkensis. Lineage (GTDB taxonomy): Bacteria > Bacillota > Clostridia > Lachnospirales > Lachnospiraceae > Mediterraneibacter > Mediterraneibacter norfolkensis. The sequence goes on along the minus strand of DWUT01000053.1, from coordinate 2,537 downwards.
GTTCCTGTCCTCAGCGACAGGTGCTATCTTACCACCGCTGGAACTAATTGTCAATGTTTTTTCTATTTTTTATTTATTTCAGACAATTCACACAATTCTGACATTATTTCTATGATAAAAAGTCCGGCATGAATATGGAACTCACTTTCATTTTATCTTCTCCGCCCCTGCACACCTGTTATAATTTTCTCACATACTCCCAATCAATCGGATCCGCAATGTGATACAGCGATGTTTCCCCGGTTTCATACCGTATAACCTCAAGATATTTTCCAAACAGATTGAATTCTATACTATCTGACAGATCTGTTCCCGAAATTACTGGTTCATTGCTGCTCAACAGCATCTCATATCTGTAGAGCAGTCTGTCAGCACGGATTCCTGATATATATTCCAAAAATTCTTCCTTATTTGTGATCTCCTTCTTCTCGCCCTTTTCAAAATCCTCTGTATAAAATGCTGAAGTTATTTCAAAAGAGTCCCGTCCCAGAATATTTTCTACTGTATTGCGATCTGTTGAAAATGCAGTCTTACCGACACAAAAACAACTAAAAAACATTATAAAGAACAGCAGCCCTGTTCCGACTCTTTTTTTCTTTTTGTTCAGCGTTGCTCTCATCCTGTATCGAAGGCTTTGTGCAGAAGCCGAAAGACAGGTGGTAAATCCTATCGGTCCACCCGCTGTCGTCAGAAGAAGCTCAGCATATTTTTTTCTTTTGTGATCGTCTGCGTCCTTCAGCACGATCTCATCACAGGACAGTTCCAGATCCGCTTCTGCCTTTTTTACGGCAATCCAGATAAAAGGCAGAAACCACCCCAGTGCAGTACAGAACTTCAGAAAAAATTTCGTATGTGTATCGTTGCGCTGGATATGATGCAGTTCATGCAAAAAGATAAGCTCTGCTTCTTCTTCCGTATAAGATTTTTCCGGAAGACAGGTAATCTTGTTCCTTTTGCGCATACCTATGGAAAACGGTGTTTTGATCACACTGCAGTACCACAGTCTGATCGGAATATTCAAGCCCATTTCTTCCTTTAGCTTCTCCCATTTTTCTGTGAGTTCTCCTTCCGTTACCGGGCGGGAATGCTTTTTGATCCTGATGGCAAACAACAGGTGAGATGCTGTCTGGGCTCCCATTATAACGATCATTCCTGTCACCCAGACACAGACTGCAGCCCTCATAACTCCTCCCGGAATATAGATTACCGCTGCCGGAGGACGGACTGCCAGCGTCACGTTCATCTGCGGCTGATAAAAAAGGAATACCGGTATCAGCCATAAAGTAGCGCACATTCTGGCGGTAAAATATTTTCTCAGGATCGGCAGGAGAAACAGGAGCAGTATAAAATAGATACAGGTAAACAAAAAAATATTGCTCACAAAACCGATCAGAAATGCCAGCCCCTGTCCTTCTCTGTTCAATATTGTCATAGACATGACTGCATATATGGCGATAAGTACCGGGAACACGATCGGATCGACCCATACCGTAGTCTCAGATCTGCTCTCACTGAGGATGCCTCTCTGGCCGTTTTCTGCTTTCCACGAAGACCGAAAGCCGGCTGCAAGCATAGCTCCCAAAAACAGCGCCCAGACTATCTTAAAAAAATAAGCAACAGTCAGTTCACTCATCTACAGTTCCCCCTTTTCAAGAAGCTGTCTCAGTTCTTCCAGTTCCTCCTTTTTTATGCCGCTGTCACACAATGCTGTAGCAAATCCTGCAACAGAGCCATGAAAGAGCCTGTCAAGAAACAATCTGCTTTCCGCCGCGAGATATTCCTTTTCCGTGATCAAGGGTTCATACAGATTTGTACGGCCATCTTTTTTCAATGAGAGAAATCCTTTCTCACAAAGCCGCGTCAGCAGAGTTAGGATTGTAGTAGGCGCAAGAGGATGATCGTTCCGAAGAGCATTTTCTACTGTGATTCTGGAAACAGGGGCAGTCTCCTTCCATATGATCTGCATGATCTCAAGTTCACTTTCCGGCAGCCGTTTCATTTCTTTCTTATTCATACTAAATCAAAGCCTCTTTTTCTACTTTTGTAGAATAATTATATTCTACAAAAGTAGAAGTGTCAAGATACTTGAAAGAATATAGAATATGGAAAAGGAATGCGTCCGTTTCAGTTCCGGACGCATTCCTTTTCCAGCCTTTTATCCATTTCTTTAACAGAATTCATATCTTTTTAATTCACAGTTCTTGATCCCGGATCTGGCAAATTCCTCATTCGTCATATCCGTAAAATAGGACTGCACCGCCCGCGCCACACCATTGTGCGCCACGAGGAGATACACTTTTCCATCTGATTCCTTTTTGATATCATCAAGGAGATTATAGATTCTCTGGCAGAAGCGGATCATGGATTCTCCGCCTTCATAACTGTCTGCAAAGCAGGTCTTTGCATGCTGGAACTCTTCGCCGTTTCTGGGCGTGGACTCATACTTTCCGAAATTCTGTTCCTTCAGCCTTGGTTCCACGCGCATGGGTATCCCGGTGACTTCTGATATATGGCGTGCGGTGTTCTCTGCCCTGATC
>DWUT01000052.1 GCA_019120615.1 Candidatus Mediterraneibacter norfolkensis | reverse complement strand
ATCATGAAATACCATCGCTTTTTACATCATGAGATTGAGAAATACGAAGGGAAAAAGGAGCAGAAAACAGCTTGGCCGAAAGAGTGCTTCAAAAAATCCAGAAAAGGGGATTTTGCGCCCTGAAATAAGAGATATCAAAAGGAAGAGGCAATCCTATAGAGAATTCAGGCTTTGAAAAAGCACGAATTCTCCGGGATTGCCTCTTCCTCTCATATCAAGGGTTAAAAATCGGTATTAACCGACAGTCCCTTTGTTCTGATTAATTGCTATATGGCAGAGTTGTTTTGTTAAATTCTTCTAATATATAAGCAAAGAAGGCGAAAAAAGCAAATACTGATATGGCAAAAAGGTTAGATGTAAAGTTGCGATGTAAATAAGTGTGGTTTTTTAATATAAAAACCCAGGCAAATGGAATAATAGCAGTTAACATAAACACTGGTAAAAAGGTGATGCAATCACGTATTCTTCCGGTACTTATCCTTCTCTTTACTGAAAAATAAAAAAACAGTAACATAAATAGTATACCTATAAAAAGATATCCTCTTGTTGCAAAAACTTCAAGATTATTTGATAAAGCCTGTCCATATGTTATTTTGGTTTCGGAGATATTTGATATCCCATCTGTTTGAGAAGTACGAAGGATAAGCTGATTCAATGCATCCTGGATTACATTTGTGTGTAATACCAGAGTACCGATGATCCATTTTGATATCCACATTCCTATATATCCAGCTCCCCATGAGAGCGCATTGGCAGCAAAATCTTTAAGTGCTGTCAGCGGTTTGTAATCTGCTTCTTTCATTCGAAGAAACAGATAGGTCAGATAACAAAATCCAAGAGATACTGGAGGATATGTCAAAAAGTCAAAATAGCTGGTTGCCATCCCCAACCCGAGAAAAAATACGGGGACAGTAAAAGTATTTTTGATTGTTTCATACGAATTTAGCAGTATAATATTGCTGATCAGAGTGACATATAGCACAAACGAATATTCAAAGCTGATCATTGCTGTTATTGGCAGCATAAATAACACTGATATGCCAAATGCCATGGCAAAAAAGCGTAGATCCTTTTGAAGAGCCAGATAAATACAAGTAAAGAAAAGTGCTGTTAAAAAGATCATGCCAATAAAACGGATATCTTCATAATTTGAAAATGTTAAAAGTAATTTCAGAGGAAGCATCCAACCATGCCAGTATCTGGAGTACGAATATACCCCTGTTTCAATAGCTTCAGGGGCGCCGGATGAAATAAAGAGATCAAAGGCTCCGCTTCCGGTTTGGGATGTATTTTCATAAGATTTATAAAATCCGCCCAAACTCTTTTCCAAGATGCTTTCAGTGCCGTCATAATCGGCCATGAGGAGCATCCAAGCATCTGTGTTATTGTCTGCTATAGAATTACTATACTTATCCCCTATTACCGCTTTGAAAGGGCCTTCTGCCGCTAAAACATTTATGGATTCGGTAATGTTATTATGCACAGCAGAGTGAGGGATCATGGCGGCGAGAATATTACAGAGCCAGCCGATCAAGATAATGGATATAAATGTAAAGAGAAATTTTTTAATTATCTTTACTTTCATCGTTTTACCTCCTGAATAACTGCGTTCTATATCGAAAAACTGCAGTGTTGTTATTATATAATATTTGGTGTAAAATTGATAGTGTTTCACAGCATTTTTTATGAGGGGCTGCAGTATTTATTAATCATGTAGAATCCTGAATGCGTCTGTAAATGTATACAATGGGAGAAGAGTTATGATAAAGAAAAGAAAAACTCACATGGACATATTGAGAATTTTGGCAATAGTTCTGGTTATCTATAACCATACAAATGAAAAGGGATATTATTTGTTTTCTATTACGGAAAATCCGGTGACATATCCATTCTACATGGCCCTGTCGGTTTTGTGCGCTGTTGCAGTTCCGTTGTTTTTTATGATTTCAGGGGCGCTGTTATTAGGAAGGGAAGAAACGCTGATAAACTTATTTAAAAAGAGGATTGTGCGTATTATACTGGTGATTTTCATATTTTCGTTTATGCAGTATGTTTATAAATCTGTATGGGAAGGCTGGGAATTTTCTCTTGTGGATTTTTTTAAACGTGTTATTTCATCACCTATTATTATTCCCTATTGGTATCTGTATGCTTATCTCGCGTATGTAATAATGCTTCCGTTTCTTCGCAGTATTGTGAAGACAATGAAAGTGGAAAACTATATATATCTTTTTACGCTCTATATCGTGATAAGCGGGCTTGGGCCTATATTCCAGTTTTTCTTAGGGATTGATAATATAAACCTGACAGTCCCCATGCTGGAATCGACGATTTTCTTTCCTTTGGCAGGGTACTATTTTGAAAATCTTCTTCCGGAGAAATATTATTGTAAAAGAACGGTTGTTTTGGGAACTGCATTGAGCAGTATTTCGGTAATTGTGCTCTGTCTGCTGACGTGGTACAGGGGGCTGCTGACCGGTGAAATGTCAGAGTGGGGAAACGGTCTTTTCATTACTGGACTGACGGTTATCCCTATATTTACTATTTATGTGTCAGTAAAATGGGTGTGTGGTTTAATTAAATTCAATGTAAAGGCAGAAAAGGTTTTGGCACTTTTAAGCGGTCTGACATTTGGGATATATCTTCTTGAAGAGAGATTTCGGGAAGGGCTTGTAAATATTGATATTACACTAGCGCCAATAATTGGCTGGATGCCAGCCTGTTTTGTATGGATTCTTTCTGTGTTTGTCTGTAGTGGCGCGGTTGCTTTTTTATTGAAGAAAATCCCGGGAATAAAAAAAATTTTATAAAAGACAGAATAGCGCCTGGGATTAGTTGTAATGATTCAGTGTGAGTGGATGAGGCTTTCACAACGATTACTTTGAGGAATGAATTGCCAGAAATGATAGGCTTGCGGAAAAGTATCATTTTTTGTGGCAGCGGATGATGAAACTATAAATGGGTTTATCAGTGCTGTTTTTGTTTGTTGCCTGTTGAAATTCCGTGGTAAAGGCGATACAATATCATAGGCGCTGTGCGCCATGCTATTTTTGTGAATACGAATGAAAAACAAGGGGAATTGTATAGTATGCGGATAAAAGAATTAATGAATGCGGTGAAAAAAAGGGATGATGCCGCCGCACTTGGCAGCGGGCAGCAGAAATTTCTGAATTTCTGCTGTTCATGTGTGAAAGTGATACTTGCGATTGTCTTAGGCATCCTGACGGTTTCTTCCATGCTGGTCACATGCTCCGTGGATCTGCAGGAATGGATACATTACAGTCCTGACAAAATCTACCTTCATATTCTTTTTGCAGGGATGATCGCGTTTCTGCTGATCGTATGCCGCCATGTACGCAATTCACTGAGAGGGAGCTGGCTGGAGCGTGTATTCAGAGATTTTACCCAAAGAATGGATTTCTGTAAAGTAGTCGTGATCGCTCATTTTGTACTGGGGATTTTCTGGGTCGTGAGCACGCAGGTGATTCCGCAGGTGGATCAGCTCTTTTGCGCTGAGATTGCGGAGAGACAGATGTTTTCTGATTATGATTTCGCGGATTATAAAGTGGGAGGGTATGCGTATAATTATCCATATCAGTCCGGGCTGATACTGACGCTGAGCATTGTGTTTCGGCTTTTTGGCGGGCAGAATTTTATTGCGTTTCAGATTTGCAATGTTTTTGCGATGCTTTTGTTTGACATAGCCCTTCTGAAGATTACGGAATATATTGAGTCTCCGGCGGCGAAAAAAGTGGCTGCAGTTCTGATTTTTATATTCTGGCCTCTCGTATTTTATACAGTGTTTATCTACGGCAATCTGATGGGTCTGGCCTTTGCTGTAGCGGCGGTCTGCTTTGAATACAGGTATTTCCGGAAAAGAAGACTGAGAGATATAGTGATCAGTTCAGTGTTTATCGGACTGGCTGTTATGATGAAGTCCAACTATCTTATTTTTCTTGTGGCTATGCTTATATTTCTTGTTCTGGATTTCATCGCGTCCAGAAGGAAACGGACGATTCTGTTCGCGGTCCTGGCGGTGGGCTGCTATCTGATCGGTACAAAGGGGCCGATCACTTATATGACAATACGGGGGAATCTGGATATTGAGGGCGGTGTCCCGATGATCGCGTTTGTGTCCATGGGGCTGAGAGAATCAGAACTTGCACCTGGATGGTGGTCAGGATATTATAATGAGTCATTGTATACGGAAAATGATTATAATCAGGATCTGGCGTCTGCACAGGCGATAGAGGATATTCGTGCAAGGCTTTCTGATTTTGCATCTGATCCGGGATATACAGCAGATTTCTTCTATAAAAAGATGATCTCACAGTGGTGTGAGCCGACGTTTGAAGGAATCTGGATCAATCATTATGAAAAAGGTGTGACAATCTCGGGAATTGTGGATAATATTTTGAACCGAAATCTTAAAAGTGTGGTGGAAGATTTCCTGAATCTTTATCAGACGTTCATATACTGGCCAGCCCTTTTGTTTGTTATTTTGAACAGAAAAAATAATAATATTTTTCTGTGGCTTCCGGGAACGGCGGTAATCGGAGGATTTCTTTTTCACATGGTGTGGGAAGCGAAAGGGCAGTATACTATGCCATACTTTGTAATGCTGATCCCGTATGCGTTAATCACAGCGGTACAGGTGAGTAAATGGGGAGACGACAGGATTTGCCCAATGTTGAGAGGAAAGAGAGATGTCTGATAAACTTTTTGAAATTAAAAAAAAATTGAATAGAAAGATACTGGCTGCGTTTGCCGCGCTGCTGGTATCGGGGATCATATGCCTTGCGGCTGCTGGAAATTGTCTGGATTCCAGAGAAGGGGTTATAGAGGAGTACGAATGGCAGGAGACAGAAGAAGGTTATCAGATGCAGTGCTTTCAGATGGGGGTGGACAAGGGAACACACACTCTGATCATCGGCTATGAATCAGAACAGGATCTAAGTTACAGGCTGGTAGACCTGGCGAAAAATGACGGCGAGAACCGGCTGGGAGAGGAGATTGCGTCGGGAATCCTTCCGGGAGGAGAAAACCAGCTGGGAATAGAATTTGAACTGACGCGGACTGCAGAAAAGCTGACACTCTATATTGAAAGCACAGATAACAGTGCGAGACCGGGCTACTGGATTTTGGAGACGGCAGGCACAGAGTATGGGGACTTTGGTCTGGTATTCTTCTGTGCGGCGGCGGGCATTTTGTTTCTGTATTTTATCTGTGAGAGGGAGAACGGAAAGTATATCATAACAGTCACAGTGACTGCTGTGATTCTGACAGTTCCTTATCTGAATGGATATCTTCAGATAGGAGACGATCTGGAATTTCATATGAATCGAATCCTGGGGCTTGCGGGGGCGCTGCGGTCGGGACAGTTTCCGGTAAGACTGAGTACAGCCTTTGCTTCCGGATACGGATTCTCTGTGGATATGATGTATCCGGAACTGTTCCTCTATATTCCTGCAGTACTGTATCTTGCCGGTGTATCGTTGATCACCTCGTATAAGTTCCTTGTCTTATGTGTGAATATTGCGGCTGCATGTATTGGACTGTATAGTTTCAGTCGGCTTCTCAGATCAGAAAAGTATGGCATGATCGTTACGCTGTTGTATCTGTTGAATCCTTACCGTCTCGTGAATATTTTCTTCAGGGCAGCGGCAGGGGAGATGCTTGCTCAGATATTTTTGCCGCTCTTATTATATGGTTTGTATGAGCTGCTCTTCGGTAATGCGAAGAAATGGTGGATCACGCTGATCGCGGCAACAGGGATCATACAGAGCCACATCCTCAGCATTGAGATGAGTCTTCTCTTTACAGCGGGAGCGCTGATCCTGGGGTTCTGCAGTATTGTCAGGAGCGGATGGCGGGAGAGAATGACGGGAACAGTGAAAGCGGCGGTATCAGTGATTGCCGCAAACCTTTGGTTTCTTGTTCCGTTTTTGGATCATTTTACTGACAATAATACGATTCAGCAGCAGACGACCAATCTTCAGGACAGTGCTGTGGATTTTTATGATATCTTCCACTTTTCTGTAAAATATGTGAGCCCGTATGTAAACGGCGGCGTGAAAAGACAGGAATTTATTTCCATTGGACCTGTGCTGCTTCTGGGATGTCTGGCGTTTGTGTATCTGGCCTTTGTGAAAAAAAAGCTGGATCAGAGAATGCGCAGGATCGGGACAGCGTGCCTTGGAGCGGGAATGGCAGCCTGTTATCTTTCTACCAGGTTTTTCCCATGGCGCTTTATTCAGAACCATATGGAATGGCTGTATGACATCCTGGGGATCATACAGTTTCCATGGAGATTCCTGGCCTATGCTGCCCTGTTCCTGTCAGTGACAGCAGGGATTGCCATGGCAGAGATGCTTAGAGAGAAATGGGAAGCGGCTGCGGCCATATTGGGGGGACTGTCTGTGCTTGGAGCACTTTCCTGCATGGATCTGTACACAGTGAGAGATGTTTACATATCTGACCGAAGCGAAGTAAAAGTGTATGGCTGGATATCGTTTGACTATTTTGCACTGGATACAGACGGCGCAGCGATCCAGGAGCAGGGAGATACCGTACGTACCGATCGAATTGCAGCTATTACGGATTATGTGAGGGATGGAGTCGAGATATCCTTTGATTACATGGTGGAGGGAAGGACTGCGATGATCCTTCCGATCTATGATTACGGTATGCATCAGGTTCTGTTAAACGGAGAATTGATCGAGACGGCACAGTCGGAGAATCATCAGGTTACGGTGGTGATACCGGAGGAGGATGTGAGCGGTCACATCGAGGTGAGATATGTTGAGCCTCTGATGTACAAAATTTCAACGGGGATCAGTATGGGGGCAGTGGCATGTCTGGCGGCAGCCGGGATTCTTAAGAAAAGGAGAAACAAATGAGAAGGGAAAAGGTATCGCTTGTAGTTCCGTGCTACAACGAGGATGAGGTTCTCCCATATTTTTATGAGGAGTTCTGTAAAGTTGCGGAGAAACTTGCCGATTATGACCTGGAGGTGATCTTTGTCAACGATGGGTCAAAGGACCGGACCCTGGAGATTGTCCGGGGATTTGCGAAGCGGGATGAGAGGGTAAAGTATATATCTTTCTCTCGGAATTTTGGGAAGGAGGCAGCGATCTATGCCGGCTTTGAACATGCGGACGGAGATTATGTGGTGATGATGGATGCGGATCTTCAGGATCCGCCGGAACTGCTTCCGGATATGCTGAAAGCTGTGTGCGAAGAAGGGTACGACTCTGCTGCGACCCGCAGGGTGACAAGGAAGGGAGAACCTCCGATCAGATCCTTTTTTGCAAGATGCTTCTATCGTTTGATGAACAAGATATCCACGGCAGAGATCATGGATGGGGCGAGAGATTACCGGCTGATGAACCGGAAGTTTGTGAATGCGATCATGCAGATGAAGGAATATAACCGTTTTTCAAAAGGAATCTTCGGCTGGGTAGGATTTGATACAAAATGGATCGAGTTTGAGAATGTTGAGCGGAAGGCGGGAGAGACAAAATGGTCCTTCTGGAAACTTCTTCTTTACAGCCTGGAGGGGATCATAGGGTTTTCCACGGTGCCCCTTGCTCTTGCATCTATTTTCGGGTTTATTATGTGCGCCGCAGCGTTTGTATTTCTGATTGTGATTCTTGTGAGGACGCTGTGCTTTGGAGATCCGGTCGCGGGCTGGCCTTCAATGACATGTATCATACTGCTGCTGGGAGGGATACAGCTTTTCTGCATCGGTATCCTAGGGATGTATCTGTCCAAAACTTATCTTGAGACAAAGAAACGTCCTATTTACATTTGTAAAGAGACAAATATAGATAATGAAGAAAGGCAGCTGGGAGAGTGATGTGGACTGACAGGAAGAAAACGATCTGCAGTACGCTGATGATATTTTTCGGGATCATGACACTGTATTGTGTGATCCAGGGAATGAGCGGACTGTATCCCTTCGGTAAGAAACTGAACCTGTTGTGGGATCAGGATATACAGTATGTAGATTATTTTGCGTTTTACAGAGATGTTCTTCTGGGAAAAGCGGATATAGGATATTCTTTTTCGAAATCTTTAGGCGGTTCTCTTGTGGCGTTGTTCGGATACTATCTGGGCTGTCCGCTGAATCTGCTTGTGGTCTTTTTTGAGAGGGAGCAGCTCCCGCTGTTTATTTTTCTTCTTACCATGCTGAAGATGGGGCTGAGCGGAGTGACGATGTCAGTTTTTATAAGGAATCGTTTTCCTGAACTGGATGAACCGGCAGTGGCGGGAATTTCTACAGGATACGGACTGATGCAATATACGATGCTGCAGTGTTCTAACATCATGTGGCTGGATGGAGTAATCCTCCTTCCCCTGCTGCTTCTTGCTGTGTACAGATTTATCACAGAAAAACGGAAAATATTTTTATTCGTCATGGTCCTTTTCAGTATTGCGATAAACTGGTATACGGGCTACATGACCTGCCTTTTTGCGGTGTGTTATTTCCTGTATGAGCGGATCCTGGCTGTGGAGAACTGGTCGGCAAAGGAAGCCAGGCGGTTCCTGACTGACGGGATGCAGTGTGCTGCGCTGATGCTTCTGGGACTGGGTGGGAGCGCGGCGGTATTTTACCCGGTATTCAGGGGACTGCAGAATGGAAAATCAGTATGGGATCCGACGATCTTCTATCCGGAGTTTTATGATTCGTTCTGGGATATTTTCCGGGGATTTGTGGAAGGAAGTATTGTTGGAACGGTTTCTCTGTACTGTGGAACGGTTTTCTTTATTTTCTTTCTGTATTTTTTTATCAGCAGGCAGGTGAAGACAAAAGAAAAGATACTGACGTTGATCGCAGTGCTTTTTATGTTTGTCAGCTGCTGGTTTGTGCCGCTGGACTGCATATGGAGCGGAATGAGAAGGGTGGCAAGTTTCCGTTTCCGATACAGTTTTGTTGTCGTTTTTCTGGTGCTCTATGTGGCTGCCCGGGGGATTATTCTCTACAGGCGGCAGGAAAATACAAGGAAGGCCGGGGGTCTCTTTCTCGGAGTCACAGTCGTATTTGTTTTGTCTCATGTTTACCGAAATTATGAAGTAAAGACATTTTGGGCAACATTGTGTACACTGATCGTTTATACTGTTGTCTATTTCGCTGTAAGCAGGGGAAAGGTGCGCGCAGTATTGCTGGGGATTATCCTGGCTGTGGAGCTGACGGCCAATGGGGTGCTGACATTTGCATATAACTATCAGTGGAACCCGGAAGTGACAGCATATCAGGAATATGCCTCCCAGGCGGAGAAGCAGGCGGAGTTAGTTCATAATTATGATGATTCTGTTTTCTACCGCATGGAAACTGTGTCAAAACGTTACAATGAAGAAAGCAGGTGCTCTGCGTATCTGAATGATTCCATGGCATATGATTACCATGGAATCGCCCACTATTCTTCTACATTTGATACGGATATCAGCAATCTGATCTATGATCTGGGATACTCGTCGCTGCGAGATTTGAGCATTTACACGCAGCCTGTCCTTCCCTCGGACTCTCTGCTGGGAATTAAGTACGTGCTTTCAAGGTATGACCTTACAGGGCTTGACAGAGTGGAGGAACTGGGAACTGTCAATGAGAAAAATGTATATCTTAATCCCTATGCTCTGGGACTTGGAATGGAGGCGGCGGATACGGTATATGATGAGGCGTTTTCTGAGGCTGAGGATCCGTTTGAAATACAGAATCAGCTTTTCTCCAATATACTTGGAGAGGATGTTGAGATTTTTAAACAGTTGCAGGCAGAACCGCAGATTGCTGACAATGTATTGTCATTTTCCTTCCCGGAGATGGAAGCGGAAGATCAGCTCTACGGATGTGTAAACTCCTGGATCGAGAACCTTATCCTCTATGTGGATGGAGAATACCGCTGCAACTATGCATGCTGGCTGAGTTATCGGATCTTTGATATCGGAATGATGGATGAGGAACATGGGATCAGCTTTGAAAACTACACGGGAACAGCAGAGAACATGGCTGGATATTTTTATTATCTTGATCGCGATGTATTTGATTACGTGATGGAAAGACTGGGAGAAAATCCTTTTGAGACGGAAGTGTTTGAAGACGGATATGTGGAAGGAATCTATCGGTCTGAAAAAGCAGGGAATCTCCTGCTGACAATTCCTTATGACGAGGGATGGGAGGTCCGGATAAACGAAAAGACAGCAGACTGTACAAGAGGAGCAAACGGTCTTACCGTGATACCAGTTCCGGCAGGAGAGAATCACATTGTACTTAGATATCATGTACCGGGGAAGACAGCGGGAATAGTAATCACATTGTGTTCCGTATTTATCATGGCAGCATGGTGCTGTATGGCAAGGAGGAGAAAAAAGCGATGAGGTCACCAGACCGGATATCAGAGCAGGTTTTGAGAGGGATCCTGAGTTTTAAAGGCGCCTGGATATTTATTTTCGTCTGCTGGCTTCCGGCATTCCTCGCGGACTGGCCGGGGGTGTTCGTCATTGACAATGTGTTTCAGATGCGGTGGTATCTGGAAGGGACGATCAGCGCTCATCACCCGGTCCTGCACACGTACCTGCTGGGCTGGATCCTGAGCTTTGGTAAGGATGTCTTCGGCTCCTGGGAAGCTGGGATGTGTATCTTTTCGCTTCTCCAGATGCTGTTTTTATCAGCAGTGTTTGCCTGGACTTTAAAAGTCCTCAGAGAATATACGGGGAGGCGCTTCAGGATGATCACACTTCTTTGCTATGCGCTGATCCCGTATAATCCGGTTTCTGCTTTTACGGCCACAAAGGATACGATCTTTGCGGGACTGTTTCTGATGACAGTGGTCAGCACATGGAAGATCGTTTGTGACAGAGAAGCTTTCTTTTCCTCGTGGAAAAGGATCCTGTGGTATATTGCTCTGATCTTTTTCATGTGTGCATTCCGCAATACCGGGATCTACATCTTTATATTTTCTCTTCCGGTCTTTTTTGTCATCTGCAGAAAATACTGGAAGAAACTCCTTCTGATCGCTATGAGCTGCATCCTGCTCTGGGGTGTATATACCGGTCCGATATACCAAAGTCTGGATATTGCAAAAGGAAGTCCTGCAGAAATGCTGAGTGTTCCCATACAGCAGCTGGCGTGTGTGATGGTAAATTCACCTGAAAATATGACAGACGATCAGTGGAATCTGGCAGTCCGGTATATGCCGGATTATGCCAGATATGCTCCCAGGGTATCTGATCCGGTAAAGGATTCGTTTGATTCGGAGCTTTTTGCGGAAGATCCTCTGAGATTTATAAAGCTGTGGGCAGAAGTAGGCATCAGAGAGCCGGTCACCTATGCAGCAGCATTCCTGTCCACGAATATCGGGTTTTGGAATCCTTTTATGCAATATCCGGATCCTGGCACATACCTGGCATATATTCCCTATAACAGTGCAAATCTGGAACAGGTGGGTGTATCCTGGGCGGGGCAGATATTTATAGAAAATAAAAGTATGATTCCCGCGCTGGATGTGTTTTATGAAAAGATGACGGAAACAGGGGGATACAACAGGATCCCCGGCTTGTCGTTTGTTTATAATATCGCTGTGGCTTTCTGGCTTACAGCAGCCGGAGGAGTGTACTGTGTTGTTAAGAAAAGATATAAAACGCTTGTTCCGTATTTCCTGCTGCTTGGTCTCTGGGGGACACTGATGCTCTCTCCGGTAGTAGCGTTCCGATACGGATATCCGCTGATCATCAGCCTTCCTGTAGTCTATGCCATGTGCAGGAGCGGGAAATCTGGAATATGAATAACAGTCGCAAAAAGAAGGGAACCATGGTATACTAGAATGAGGATTTTGGAAAAAAGTTTTAAGCAGGAGGGAAGAGGATGAAGAAAAAAGTATTAATTATGCTGGCAATGATGCTGACAGTCGGTTCACTTGCAGCGTGTTCAAAGCAAGAGGAAGAGCCGGCTCCGGAGCCGACAGTTGTGGAAGAAGAGCCAACGCCGGAGCCGGCCGAGGAGACGCCGGTGGAAGAGGTGGTGCCGGAAAACCAGAATCTGCTGACAGGGGTTCCGGATCTTACAGAAGAGGCGATCGGAAAGCGTCCGGTTGCCGTTATGGTCAATAATGTTCCCGATGCGATGCCTCAGTACGGTGTGGAGGAGGCTGACATTATCTTTGAGATACCGGTGGAGGGAGACCAGACAAGGTTTATGGCACTCTACGCGGACTATACACAGGTGCCGAGAGTGTGCGCGATCCGTAGCTGCCGCTCTTATTTCCCGGCAATTTCACAGGGGTTTGACGCTTTTTATGTGAACTGGGGGATTGACGAGTCCGTTTCAGAATATTTGGACGCGCTTGAACTGGATCAGTATGACGGGATGTCTGATTCTAACGGACTTTTCGGAAGGGACCAGGACAGGCTGAATTCAGGATATGCTCTTGAGCATACGGCGTATTTTGACGGTACGAAGTTCGCGGAAGTCGTACAGGAACAGGGAAAACGCACAGATCTGGTGGACGATAAGAAAGATACAGCATTCAAGTTTAATGGATTGGAAGAACAGGTGAAGCCGGATGGAGAGGATTGTACTGATGTGACGATTGACTTTGGTGCGCAGACTGCCGGTTTTACGTATGATTCAGGAAGCAATACATATAAAAAATCTAATTCCGGGGAACCGCAGATAGACGGACGGACAGGAAATCAGCTTGCATTTACAAACGTATTTGTCCTTGAAACTTCTATCACTGTCAGAGACGAGGTGGGCCATAAGAATGTGGACTGGGACGGCAGCCAGGACTCAGTGGGATATTACATCTCCAACGGCGCGGTGCAGCAGATCCACTGGTCTAAGGAGACGAACAATGAGTGGTCCAGGCTTAGTTTTTTTGATGAGGACGGAAATGAACTGTCCATCAATCGGGGAAAATCCTACATCGCCTTCAATTATCCGAATCAGACTCAGATGCAGTAACGCAGCGGGACAGTCGAAAGAAAATAATATAAAAAGGAACTTTGATGATTATGAGTAAAATCGCGATTCTTATACCATGTTATAACGAAAGCCAGACGATAGGGAAGGTTGTCCGGGAGTATCGTGAAGCGCTTCCGGAGGCGGACATTTATGTCTATGACAACAATTCCACTGACGGGACGGATGAGATTGCCCGGGCAGCGGGCGCTATCGTCCGATACGAATACCGGCAGGGGAAGGGAAACGTTGTGCGCAGCATGTTTAGGGATATTGATGCGGACTGCTACCTGATGATAGACGGGGATGACACCTATCCGGCGGAGAACGCCAGGCAGATGGCGGAGCTGGTGCTGAACAAGGGGGTCGACATGGTCATAGGGGACAGGCTTTCGTCCACGTATTTTACGGAGAATAAGCGGCCTTTCCATAATTCGGGAAATAAGGTTGTGCGCTGGCTGATCAATAAGCTCTTCCACAATGACGTCAGGGACATCATGACAGGGTACAGGGCATTCAGCCGGCTGTTTGTCAAGACGTTTCCCGTGCTTTCAAAAGGATTTGAAATCGAGACGGAGCTGACGATCCATGCGGTGGACAAGAACTTCCTTCTGGAGGAAATCCCGGTGACTTACAGGGACAGGCCGGAGGGGAGCGAGTCCAAACTGAATACATTTTCGGACGGGCTCAAGGTGCTGGGGACGATTGCGTCTCTGTTTCGGGAGTACAAGCCTTTCCGGTTCTTCACGATCATAGCAGTGATCCTGTGGATCATAGCTGTGGGATTCTTCCTGCCGGTATTTGTGGATTATCTGAATACCGGACTGGTGCCCAAATTCCCCACAGTGATCGTGTGCGGTGTTGTGGCGACGATGGGGATGCTGATGTGGATCTGCGGGATCATCCTTGAGGTGATGGTCAAGAAACACCGCCAGCTCTATGAGCTGATGCTCAATCAGATGAGCATTATCCTGAATAAAGAGGACAAACAATAGACAGGAGTGTTATATTTTGGATAAGAAAACATCGTTAAAACAGCAGATCATCCGGTTTGCATTCGTCGGCGTGGGAGCGTTCCTGATCGATTATCTGGTCATGATCTTTCTCACAGAAGTGGTGGGGATCAATTATCTGATCTCCAGCGGGATTTCCTTCACGGTCTCGGTGATCTACAATTATATCGCCAGTGTGAAATGGGTGTTCAACGTCAGCGGAAACCGGAGCCAGACGCAGGATTTTGCTGTGTTCATCATCCTGAGCGTGATCGGTCTGGGGATCAACCAGGTGATCATGTGGCTCGCGGTGGACGTGATAGGGATCTTCTATATGATCTCCAAGATCGGGGCGACAGGCGTGGTCATGGTCTACAACTTTATCACGAGAAAGATATTCCTGGAGAACGGGAAATAAAACGGGAAACAGACATGAAAGAACCCCGGGGAAAGCAGAGTAAGGATCTTTACTCTGCTTTCCC
>DWUT01000051.1 GCA_019120615.1 Candidatus Mediterraneibacter norfolkensis | reverse complement strand
AACAGATGGGGCGCCCCATCTGTTACACGCTCCGCGGGGATGCGGAGAGGTATTATGTCGGCTAATGCCGACCCGAATTCCGCGCCAAGACTCGCGGGCGAGTCTTGAATTTAGAGAGGGGAGCATGCAGCATGGAAAATAAAATTACAACTGCCGTGATCAATTTTTTTATAAGGGCGATCGTCGGAATGGTCCTGATCTTTTTCATAAACCAGTATGTACTCCCCTCTGATTCTTCAATTAATGTGGGCTTGAACGCGGTCTCTTTTTTGACATCCGGAACCCTTGGAATTCCTGGGGTCTGCCTGCTTTATGGGATCATGTGCTACAGAATTTTGTGAGAATTTCACAAAACAGAAAAATTTTTAATTCGGGTCTGGACAAAATAAAATCCGCTGTTTATAATGCGTCTTACACGGCAGGGGTCACCTGCCGGGGCATCCGTCTTCTGAGGAAAAGGCGGATGTGTCTTGGATCCGGTATTCGCATACCGGACATCGTGTGTTTTTATTCAGGCTGCAGTATCGCAGCAATATTTCAGATTATGCAGAGTGAAAAAAAGAAGGAGGGAAGAAGTGCGCCGGGACATTTTGTTCTGTGTGACGTTCAGAAAAGTTATTCAGAAAACCTGATAAAGGTACTGACAGAGAAATTTCGGGGAGGATACCGTTTTCATCTCTTTCACGATATTGGAAAAGCGTCTGACTTTTCGAGTAAAGTAAGCGTGGATATCTTTGTGGCAGCAGAGGAGTTTGAAAGAGAAGACAGGAGAAAAGTGACCGCGGACAGAAGGTTCCTTTTGTGCGAAACCAGAGGGAGAAGAGAGAAAGCCGGTGAGATCCCTGTGTTCAGATATCAGCCTGCGGAGAAGATTATGAAGGAAATCCGGGAAGGCGGAATACGGGGAAAGACCAGAATGACAGAAAAGATGGAAACGTCGGGGAACGAAAGAGAGGATCAGGATCCCGGTGAAAAGAAAAAGGATCCAAACACTCTTACCTCGGTATCGCTGAAGGGAGTGATCGGAGTCTATTCCCCGGTCCACAGGATCGGAAAGACCAGGTTTGCAATCCGTATGGGAAAACAGCTCTCGCAGAAGTTTCCTGTTCTCTATCTGAACCTGGAGGGAAATGCTGGAGGAAATTATTATTTTCCGGAGGATCCGGGACAGGATATTGGTGATCTGCTCTACTACATGAGGCAGGACGGAATCAACCCGGGAATGAAGATCAGCACAATGGCAGGACAGTCAGACGGGATGGATTATATCATGCCCATGAAATACGAGCAGGATATAAAAACGGTAAAGAAAGAAGAATGGCTGGCTCTTCTGGATATCATCCTGGAAAAGTGCATATATGAGACGGTCATCCTTGATCTTGGGGACTGCGTCGACGGACTGTATGACATCCTGAGAAAATGCGTGAGAGTGTATACCCTGTATATTGATGAGGAGGCTGCTTCAGCAAAGATTGAACAGTATGAGAAGAATGTGAGAGCGGCCGGATATTCAGATGTGCTGGGAAAAACAGTAAAACGCAGGGTTGGAAGGGTACGCCGCACAGAAGGAAAACAGGCGCAGGGAACATGACAAGGACAGAACAGTTTTATGAACAGATCATGCTACGGCTTGACATGACAAGGAATACAGAGGACGAGGAACTGCAGGAGATGATTCACACCGTACTGGAGGAGGCGGGGCAGGAGGAATATATCCCCCTGAACGAAAAGATACGGATGAGCAGAGAACTGTTCAATGCGTTCCGCAAGCTGGATATTCTTCAGGAGCTGATCGAGGATGAAGAGATCACTGAGATCATGGTAAACGGCACGGAAAATATATTCTACGAGAAAGGCGGAAGACTTTACCGCTCCGAAAGGAGATTTCTTTCGGAGGAGAGGCTGTGCGATGTGATACAGCAGATCGTGGGGGAGACAAACCGTTATGTAAATGAGGCCTCACCGGTCGTGGATGCAAGACTGCGGGACGGTTCCAGGGTGAATGTGGTACTCAAACCGGTGGCAGTAAACGGACCGATCATGACGATCAGAAAATTTCCGTCCGGAGCAGTGACTATGTCCGATCTGGTGAGAAAGGGAAGTCTGACGCCTGAAGCGGCGGAGTTTATCGGGAAACTTGTGAGGGCGAAATATAACATTTTCGTCAGCGGAGGGACAGGTGCGGGAAAGACTACATTTCTGAACGCCATGTCCGATTTTATCCCTAAGGATGAGCGGATCATTACCATCGAGGATAATGCGGAGCTCAGAATACAGGGCGTGGAAAATCTGGTCAGTCTTGAGGCGCGCAGTGCCAATCTGGAAGGGGATGGAGCAGTCACCATAAGGGATCTGATCCGGGCTGCGCTGAGGATGAGACCGGACCGGATCATCGTGGGGGAGGTAAGAGGTGAAGAGACTGTGGATATGATTTCTTCCGCCATGCTGAACGGCCACAGCGGTTCCATGTCTACAGGACATGCGAACAATCCGTCGGATATGATACACCGTCTGGAAACCATGATGATGATGGGGATCGATCTTCCTCTGACAGCGATCCAGAGACAGATTGCTTCGGCGCTGGATATCATCATCCATCTCGGGAGGCTCAGGGACCGGAGCAGAAAAGTTTTGCAGATCGCAGAAGTGACCGGATATGAAGAGGACACAGTGCAGACAAGGATACTCTATGAATTTCAGGAGGAGGGGATGAAAGATGAAAAGATTCAGGGAAAACTTATGAAGGTTAATGAGATTGCGGATCAGGGGAAGCTCCTGGCTGCGGGATATCGGAAAGCGTGAGTATGCTGTGGGGATTACAAAGGGGATCCTCCTCTACGGAGCAGTAATCTATCTGTTCTATGGATCCGCTCTTCCGGCACTGTTCCTGATACCACTCTGGATCATCTATATGAAACAGTGGGCGGAAGATAGGGCTGCGGCAAAAGAAGCAGAATTCAGAAACCAGTTCAGGGACTGTATCCAGGCGATTTCCGCAGCGCTGAAGGCAGGATATTCCGCAGAAAATGCAATAAGAGAGACAAAGCGGGATATCGCGCCTATGTTTCCTCCGGATAAAAGGATCATGAAAGAGCTGGAACTGATGGTGCATCAGATTGAGATGAACAGACCGGTTGGACAGGTCCTGGAGGAATTTGCAGAAAGAGCGGAACAGGAAGATGTGGAGAATTTTGTTCATGTATTTACCGCGGCGAAAAAAAGCGGAGGAGACAGTATCTCCATGATCAGAAATGCGGTCCGTGTCATCAGTGAGAAGATCGATACGGAAAAAGAAATCCAGACTATGCTCGCCTCAAAAAAACTGGAATTTGACATTATGTGTGCGGTTCCGCTTGTGATCATACTTTATATGAAGATGACATTCGGGGAATTCCTTGACGTACTGTATGGAAACGCGGCGGGAGCGGCAGTGATGACGATATGCCTTATCTTGTATACAGGAGCATATCTCTCTGGAAGAAAGCTGATCAGGATAGAAGTATAAAAGAGTGAGGAACTTTGAAATGACAGAATATGAAAGGGGATGATGCTGTCATGGGCTGGAAGCTTCTGAAAAAAGTAAAGAAAAATCCGGTTTATTTAAAAGCCGGAGCGGCGGCCGCGGTGTCTGTGGTATATTTCATCGGAGTATTTTGGTGGGACAGCGTAAAGGAGATGGAGACGAACGACTCGGGGCAGAAGATACTTCAAAGAAATCGGCATGGACAGGGGGAAAGTTCCCAGCAGCTCAGAGCAATAGTTGGGGATCAGGAAGAAGAGCTCAGTGTGGAAGTCTCGGAGCAGTCATATACGGAGGAAGAACTTGATACTGTATTTCAGGAGGCTTCTGAAATACTGGAGGATCTGATTCTGGGGGAGAATACGACCATGGATGAGGTTCGGTCGGATTTGAATCTGATCCAGGAAATTCCGGATACCGGAATCTCCGTTTCGTGGGAACTGGATCGATATGATGTGATGGATCTTCAGGGAACTCTCGTTCCGGAGAAGATCACAGAGGACGGCACCCTGGTAAAGATGAGCGCGTCCCTTCTTTATGAAGACAGGAAGGCAGTTTGTGAATTTTATGCAAGAGTATATCCCCCGGTGATGAGTTCATCAGAGCGGGTGAGAAAGGAACTGGAGGAGGAACTTATTCAATCAGATGAATCTACCAGAACAGAAGAATATCTTGTACTTCCCGATCAGGTGGGAGGAGAGAAGGTAGACTGGGACTATGCGGAGGATACGAGAGCGTTTGGCATCCTGATTCTGGGAGCGGGATGCGCGGCCATGATCTTCGTATCGGAAAAGCAGTCGGCAAAAGAAGAAGAGAAGCACCGGATCCGTCAGATGAGGCTGGACTATCCCCAGATCATCAATAAATTCAACTTGTATATCAGCGCAGGAATGACCATTCGGAAAGCATGGTTCTGCATCGCGGGAGATTACGAGAAGAAAAGAAAGCGATATGGAAAAAGGCCAGCCTACGAAGAGATGATCTATACGATGCACGAAATACGAGGAGGGGCATCTGAGGGAGAATGTTATGAAAAATACGGAATTAGGTGTGGAATATCCTGTTACAGAAAATTCGGGACCATGCTTTCTCAGAACTTAAGAAAGGGATCAAGAGGGATCACGGATCTTCTGGCAAGAGAGGCGGAGGAGGCATTTGAGGACAGAAAAAACATGGCAAAAAAACTGGGAGAAGAGGCGGGAACAAAGATGATGATACCTATGTTCATTATGCTTGCCGTGGTGTTTATTATCGTAACAGTCCCGGCATTCTTTTCAATCAATCTATGAGGAACAATTTAAGCGGAAGAGAATAAAATAGTAGAAGGAGAGAAAGGGGCATCAGTATGAAAGCAAAAGTGGTCAGAGTAAAAAACAGTATTGTCAGTCTTATACGGAGAGGTGAGTCATATCTTATAAGGCACAGGTACGTATCCGGTGTGACTGTGATCGAGATGGTATTGATACTTGTTATTATCATTGCGCTTTTATTAATCTTTAAGAATCAGCTGACCAGCCTGATTAACACGATCTTTGAGAAGATCACAAGTGAGAGTTCGAGGATATGATATGAAAAAAGGAGAGATCACAGTCTTTCTGAGTATCGTATTCGTGCTTATGATCTCTTTTGTTTCCGGAATCCTTCAGGCTTCCATGATCCAGGCAGCCAAAAACATGGCACGCCTGGAAACAGACAGAGCAGTCTACTCCATTTTTGGAGAATATCAGAAAGAACTTCTGGAAGAGTATCATGTGTTTGGGCTGGAGGGAAGCTATGGGACCGGGAGCTTTGCTGAAGAAAATCTGATCAGCAGGATGCACTATTACGGGACGGAAGGTACAGATCATAAGATTACGGAGATCCAATATCTGACAGATAACAGCGGACAGGCTTTCAGGGAACAGATACTTACCTATATGGAACAGACAAATGGGATCGGGATGATCAGAGAATTCACAGGACTTACAACAGAATGGGAGGAACAGGAGATACAGGGGCAGGAGATGGAAGAAATACAGGAGGAGAGAGTGGATGAGATTGAAGACATTAGCGGTCTGCTGGAAAGTACGGCGGAACAGGAAGCAGATGGAGACAGTACGGAAGGCGAAAGAACAGAAGGAGCGGAAATCGCTTCAGAAAATCCGTTTTCTTTTCTGGAGAAGATAAAGCGGTACGGGATCGTGTCCGTGGTCCTTCCTGAGGAGATGGAAGTCTCTGAGAAAGAGATCCGACTGGAAACGCAGGCATCCTACAGAAGTCTGACGACCGGGAGAGGAAGCTTTCCGGTCAGGAGCGGCATGGGCGGGATAGAGGAAAGACTGCTCTTTAATGAGTATGTGCTGGATCGATATACAAACGCAGTGTCGGAAGAAGAGGAAGATGCCAAGAGGAACAGGTCACTTGATTATGAGGTGGAGTATATTCTTTCAGGAAAATCCTCAGATGAGGAAAATCTGGAATCTGTTCTGTTCCGCATATTTTTGATCCGGATGGCGCTCAATTATGCATTTCTCCTCATAGATACGGAAAGACAGGGGGAAGCGGAACTTCTGGCGCTGACTGTGGCGGCGTTCCTGCTGATTCCGGAGGCTGCCGAAGGGATAAAACAACTGGTGATCATAGCATGGGCAGCGGGAGAGAGCGTCACGGATATCAGAGCTCTCATCTCAGGAAAGAGAGCTGCTCTTGTAAAAACATCAGAGAACTGGCAGACATCACTGACCTCCCTTTTTAAACTGGGAGAGAGCGGTGGACCAGAGGGAAGTGATGACCAGGGTGGAATCTACTATAAAGATTATCTGAGGATGCTTCTATTTCTCGGGAATACAGATGATATTACGATGCGAACTATCGACAGAACAGAAGAAAATCTGAGGTTGGAACAAAAACTTGAGCACTTCCGTGCAGATCATTGTGTGACCCGGGTAAAAATGGAAAATACGGTCACTCTCTATGACAGTCTTACCTATCAGTTTCCCATTCATTTTGGTTATGAATAAACAGACTCTTGTCTCCGGTGCAGATGCCCTTTCTGCATCACGCAATTCCTCATTGCAACCCCTCAAATCTTAAGAAAGGACAAAACTGCTGCTATGCACAAAAAGAATAAATACACACCCAATCCAGACAAAGAAAGGGCATCTGTACCGGAGACAAGGGCAAGCGTTACGATCGAGGCGTCATTTGCCATACCGATGTTTCTGTTTGCTGTCCTGTGCCTGATCTGGATGATCGAGATCCAGAGTATAAGGATCAGTATTGCCGGAGCGGCACATAGTGCGGCGAAAAAGGCGTCGGAACAGACGGCGATGATATCCGTTCTTAACAGTATAAAACTGAAATCAGATATTGTGGACCTGCTCGGAGAAGAGCGCCTGGAAAACAGTATCATCAAAGACGGGAGCATGGGGATAAGCTGCTGGAAATCCTATGTCTCTCCGGTGACAGGCGAGATGAACATAGTGGTGGAATATGAAGTAAAACTTCCGGTTCCCATGTTCGGAAGTCCTTCTGTCAGTTTAAGTGAGGAGTTTAAGATGAGCTCCTGGACAGGATATAACGACCAGAAAACAGGAGAAGAAGGTTCAGAGATCGTTTATATCACAGAACACGGAGCGGTTTACCACGAAGATTATCAGTGCCCCTATCTGCAGTTATCTGTCAGTTATGTTCCATTTACGGAAGCAGAGCGTCTGAGAAATGAAAGCGGAGGAAAGTACTACGGATGTGAGAAATGCGTTTATGGACTGCCCATGGCAGGTGTATATATCACGGATCATGGAAACCGATATCACAATTCACTGAACTGCAGTGGACTGAAGAGGACGATCCGAGCGATCGAGAAGTCTGAGACCGGATGGAGAGGAGGATGTTCAAAATGTGCGGGCTAGAAATACTCAGAGCATGGATTACGGAGAATGCCGGAATTTTGTTTCGGCTGCTATTTGCCGGATATCTTCTGGTATTGACGATTATGGATATTCGGACAAGAAAACTGCATCTGGGAATCCTGCTGTCAGGATTTCCTCTGGCAGTTGCCGGTCGGATCGCAGTTGGAAATATTCCCGCAGCGCTGGTGATCGCAGGAGGTGCCTCAGGAGGGCTCTTTGTGATTGTGAGCAGGGTGACAGAGGAAGCATTTGGATATGGGGACAGCATACTGATCACAATAACAGGAATATTTCTTGGTATATGGGATCTGCTGTCAATGCTGGCAGCATCCTTTTTTCTGGCAGCGGTATTTTCCGGCATTATGCTGTCGCGAAAGCGTTATACGAGGAAATCTTCTTTTCCTTTTGTTCCGTTTCTTGCTGTCGCGTATCTTATCGGCGTGCTGATCGGAGGTTACGGATGAGAGGAAGGAAAGAAATCAGAGGGAGCACAGTTGTAGAGATGGCTTATATCATGCCCCTGTTCCTGCTTCTGTTCGTTCTTGTTATAAATACAGTATTCTTTTTCCATGACAAAGTGATACTGAACGGCGCGGCATGTGAAACAGCGGTTCTGGGAGCGCAGAGAGCACGTCTGAAAGAAACAGAAGAAACGGATCTGGAAAGATTTTTTATGGAGAGGATAAAAGGAAAATTGATTCGTATGACGGATGTGAGTGTTTCTGTATCGGAAGGAGACGGAGAGGTTACGGTAGAAGCCAGAGCAGAAAGGGGAGGGATGAGCATGAGTGTGTGTCAGACGGTAGTGACGGCAAGACCGGAGGAGATGATCAGATGGAAGAAATAAAAACTGAAATCAGATTTGAAAACGAGTGGGATCACTCCCGTATTCATATCGATGTTTCTGTTCCCTATGAGGAAGATTATCAGATGAGGATGCTTGAAAATAATGAGATTCCCGGGATCATGAAGGTGACAGGAATCGGAAGGGACGGGGAAAGCAGGTATACCTTTTATACAGGCGGAGGAGTATCCATGGAGAAAAAATTTGAGAAGGAGGCCATGGAGAGGGATTCCATCATGAATTTTACAGGCCAGTTCATGAAAGTAGTGGAAAACCTGAAAGATTATATGCTGAATCCGGAAAAACTCTGTCTGGATCCTTCCTGCATCTGGGAGAATGACGGCACATACAGTTTCTGCTATATCCCCGCATTGAAAAAAGATCCGTACCAGGCTTTCCACGAGATGACAGAATTTTTTGTGAGAAAGCTGGATTACAGAGATATGGAAGGAATTTACCTGGCATATATGCTTCATAAGGCAACGCTGCAGGAAGATTATGACCTGGAAAAAATATTGGAGGAGTATCTGAGTGGAGAGAGAGAAAGAGAAGAGGAAAGAAAAAAGGAGGAAACCAGCTTTTCCTCTGACAGTATTTTTACTGTGGAGGAAGAGGAGAACGCAGGTTTCGGAGAAAATGTATAT
Source organism: Candidatus Mediterraneibacter norfolkensis (assembly GCA_019120615.1). Lineage (GTDB taxonomy): Bacteria > Bacillota > Clostridia > Lachnospirales > Lachnospiraceae > Mediterraneibacter > Mediterraneibacter norfolkensis. The sequence goes on along the minus strand of DWUT01000051.1, from coordinate 21,377 downwards.
GAAGTCAGATCCGACGCCGCTTACGCCATGGAGGAAAAGAAACGATACGGGCCGGTACAGAAGGTGATCGGAAAGATTCGGACAGGGCGATGGGGAAACTGGCAGGATCTGATTACAGAAATTGATGGACAGGACGATACAGGAAAGATATAATTTAACGTAACGGCGACGGAAAGTCACGAAAACTGTATCGGAAGAGAGGCATCGATATTGAAAAAGAGACCGGAAGCAGTCTGTACAACAGGACTTATCGTTATAAATGCAGTTGTATTTCTCATCCTGTCTGTATTCGGACAGACAGAGGATGCTTACTTCATGCTGCAGCACGGGGCGATGTATGAACCACTGGTGATTGAGAGGCATCAGTATTACAGGATCATCACATCTGTCTTTCTGCACTTTGGGATACAGCATCTTATGAACAATATGGTCATGTTGGGAGCTCTTGGATGGAACCTGGAGCGGGAGATCGGAAAAATAAGATTCCTTGTCATATATTTTGTCAGTGGAATTGCCGGAAATATACTGTCAATGTATCTTAACATCATTCATGACGAGCAGGTTATCTCTGCGGGAGCATCCGGAGCTATATTCGGTCTTATGGGGGCTCTTGTCTACGTAGTTATCGCCAATCGCGGCAGACTCGGGAGACTGTCGGGAAGAGGAATGATGATCCTGGTATTCTTAAGTCTGTATTTCGGACTGACAAGCAGCGGAGTTGATAACTGGGCGCATATAGGAGGACTTGTCTCCGGGTTTATCCTGGCTCTGATCCTCTACCGGAGAAAGAGATCCGGCGAGGATCCTGTATATTTCCAAAGATCATAAAAAGAGGAAGATGCGTAATCCGGCTTCCTGTCAGACAGGAAGCGTTACCGTAAATACAGTTTCGCTTCCTGGAGAGGAGTATGCAGATATGGTGCCGCCGTGTGCCGTGACGATCTGTCTGGCAACAGAAAGTCCGAGGCCTGTACCATTTTCCTTTTGACTGAAAAAAGGTTCGAAAATTTTGTCAATGATATCCTCAGGGATACCGCATCCGCTGTCACGGCATTCGATAACGATGTTGTCATCGATCCGTTCAGCTTTAAGAAATATGGTTCCGCGCCCGGTTATTGCTTCCTTTGCATTTCTCAGGAGATTCAGGAGTACTTGTTCCAGTTTGATCTTATCTCCGGTGAAATCACTCATTCCGGGAATGATCTGAGATGAGAATTCAATCTCTGAGTTTTCCGCGTCAAGAGAGAGCGCAAAGGATACAGCTACATTCCGGATCAGACGTTCGATCTGAAATACAGAGTAGTGGAGAGAATGACCGTTGTTGTAGTTCGTAAGATCATTGAGAAGACTGCACATGAACTGAATGTCGTCCATGGTCTGATTCCAGTTGGAAAAGGTTTTTACTTCCGGGTGCTGTACTTCCATGACCTGAAGGGAAGATGAGACAAGAGTGAGCGGATTTCTGATCTCGTGTGCGATCATGGAGACAGAGGCATGATAGTTTTTCAGAAGCTGCGTGATGATATTTTTTGCGTCTTCATTTTCTTCCATCAGACGATTCATCATATTGATATCTATATTCCTGAGCATGTCATGATTCCTCTCTTTCAAATATGTTATCATTCATCATAAAGTCTAGCATGGGCCAGGGTGGGGTTCAATAAAATCAGCAAGACATCTTTCGACATCATTTATAAATATCTTCTCTTTTTTGAAAAAATAGTCTATACTTAGTACATAGCAATTTATGGAAAGAGGGATGTATTATGAAAGACAAGGACTGTATTTTCTGTAAGATAGCGGCAGGAGAGATTCCTTCGGCAACGCTTTATGAGGATGACGACTTCAGGGTTATTCTTGATCTGGGCCCCGCATCAAAGGGTCATGCTCTGATTATACCGAAAGAGCATTACAGAAATCTGTATGATATCGACGATGAACTTGCGGCAAAAGCAATCGTTCTGGCAAGGAAGATGGTCAACAGGATGAAAGATGTCCTCGGATGTGATGGATATAATATCGTACAGAATAATGAGGAGCCTGCCGGACAGACAGTGTTTCATTTTCACATGCACATGATTCCCAGATATAAAGGGGATAACGTCGGACTTGGATGGCATGTCGGTGAACTTACCGAAGAAGTAAAAAATGAGATACTGGAAAAAATGAAGTAGTACCGGAGTAAATATGTGGACAGGCAATCGTGAATTTAACGAGATTTATGAGAAGTATAAAAATCTCGTCCTGCAAGCGGCATATATTTATTCAGGTGATTACAGGGAAGCAGAAGACATAACCCAGGATACATTTCTGAAACTGTATATGGGTTATGGAGAAATGCGGAAAGATAATATTCCTTCATGGCTTTATACTACGGCTAAGAATGCCGCACTGAATTTCAAAAAGAAACAAGAAAGAGAGATTCTTGACTGTGACAGGGATGAAGACGCAAAAGCCGTTGATGAACCTTCCACGGAAAGTGCAGAAGAGGAATTTCTGAGATATACGCTGGAACTTGAGAACAGTGAACTGCACAGACGTATTATCGAGGATATGAGAAAATATAATCAGAGATGGTATGACGCGATGATCCTTGTGTTTTACATGGAACTTCCTCAGGCGAAAGCAGCAGAGATGATGGGAATACGTGTTCAGGTACTTCATGCGATGCTGCACAGAATGAGAAACTGGCTCAGGAAGAAGTATGGAGTTGAATATGAAGAGATGAACCGGGAAAGATAGGCAGTGTGAGCACAGCTTATCTCCCCGGCGTCTTTCACTTTAAGTCCTGATCTGAACTACTGCTCTGTTAAAGTTTCAGAATACTGTAAACGGAATAAAAGTAGAGAGGAAGAAAATGTCAGGATTTATGTCCCGCAGCTTCCTCAATCAGTCCGATGATGGTTTTGATAGAATCCTGCTGTCCTGAATTGCGCATGGCGTCAATGTAATTTGCGCGATCGCTGTAAAGTCTGTGTACGGAAGCGAGAAGAGAGTCTTTATTCAGCTCTTCTTCCTCAAGGACCATACTGAATCCCTGGCGCTCAAAGGAACGGGCGTTGAGAATCTGGTCCCCCCGGCTTGCCTTTGCAGACAGCGGAATGAGAAGGTTTGGTTTTCTAAGCGCAAGAAGTTCACAGATGGCATTGGCTCCTGCCCTTGAGATCACGATATCCGAAAGTGCAAAGATATCGCGAAGTTCATTTTTAATATATTCAAACTGGCAGTAACCCTTTGTATCTGCTAATGATTCATCGGTCTTTCCTTTTCCGCAGATGTGGATGATCTGGAAATCCTTTAAAAGTTCAGGGAGAGCATCGCGAACAGCGTTGTTCACGACCACAGAACCAAGACTTCCGCCAATCACCAGGATGACCGGTTTGTCAGCAGAAAATCCACACAGATCCATAGCTGCTATTTTGTTACCCGAGAGAAGTTCCTGACGGATCGGAGAGCCGGTGAGAACAGCTTTTCCCTTCGGAAGGCTGTCCATGGTCTCAGGAAAATTACAACAGACCTTCACTGCAGAAGGAATGGCAATCTTATTTGCAAGCCCGGGAGTCATGTCCGACTCATGGATGATCACGGGAACATCGCATTTCTTTCCGGCGAGAACCACAGGAACAGAGACGAAGCCGCCTTTTGAAAAGATGACATCGGGTTTCAGATCTTTGATAAGTTTACGGGCTTCACGGAAGCCTTTGAGAACACGGAACGGGTCCGTAAAGTTCTGCACGCTGAAGTAGCGGCGCAGTTTACCGGAGGAAATTCCGTGATAAGGGATGCCGAAAGGTTCGATCAGTTCCTTCTCGATCCCTGTATAAGAACCTATGTATTGGATATCATAACCTAAATCCCTCAGACGGGGGATCAGGGCAATATTCGGAGTGACATGTCCGGCAGTACCGCCGCCGGTAAGTATGATTCGCTTCATGTAGAAATAACCTCCAGGAAAACTTAAGATATATTTTCATATTAACCTTATTTGATGAAAAGTCAAGGATAAATGTGAGACAGGTAAAGGTACGCAGAATGAAACATCTGAAGAAATTATCATTGCAGAAAGAAGTCACAAAAGAAGCAGAACAGATAGAAAAAGAGGTCAGCAGCCATACGGAGCTTGATGACCTTAAAGTTTCTGATGAAATGGAGACTTCTCTTTTCAATAAAATACAGGAATATGAATACGACAAGCGTTTTAAGGTCGTGTATCATAAGAAGAAAAAACGGCGTTATATCACTTTTGCGCTGGCGGCTGTCATTGTGCTAGTGGTAGGAAGTGCGATAACTGGAGTGGGGAGTAAGTCGTATTGGAAGGTGGTATGGGAAAAAATTGCTGGCGAAGAAAGTCTGGGATATATTGATGTTCAGGATATGGAGAGTCAGGAGACGGATGATCTTGACGAGGTAGGAGTTTATAGAGAAATTTATGAAAAACTGGGGGTAGATCCTGTCAGGTTTAAATATATCCCTCCAGGAACCGTGTTGAATAAATATATTATAGATGAGGAACAAAGAAAGGCCTTTTTATTTTACCAGTGTAATGATAAAGTTATTAGATATACAATGTATATGAATGATACAGATTCTTCTTTTAGTCAAAAAGATTTAGATTTATTAATTGATGAATATGATATACAAAATAGTGATCTTAATATACATGTAGAAGTATATAATATAAAGGATTCATCAGATGAAAGGCTTATAGCAGAATTTGAATATCAGGATGTTCAATATCAGATTATGGGAGAGATAGAAAAGAAAGAATTCAATAAAATTTTGGAAAATTTATTTTTATTTAAAAATTAGCGTAAGTTTTTTGAGAAAAGATTGTTTATTTAATAGAGAGTACAAAAGAAGAGGAGGACAACATGTGAAAAAGCGAATTTTATCGATGATAACCAGTTTGGTTATTTTTTGTAGCTTATTTGCTATTTCAACTACAAGTGTTCAGGCATCTGAAAATGATATACCAAAAGTAGATGGATCTTATCTTACAATGGACGATTATTCTGAGGGACATTCTTCTAATAGTCTGCAGAGAGGCAAACATATGATGACAGGAGAATGCTCAATATCCAAAGCAGGAAGAGATGAGATATACTGTTATGCTTCTACAACGGCAAGTCATGAAGTAGATAAATTGGCTGTTCTCATATATGTGGATCAGTATCAGGAAGATGTTGGAAAATGGGGGCAAATAGATGCCTGGGTTGAAGAAACTACAAATGATTATTTTGTTATTACAAATAAAATGCTTGAAGTCGACAGAGGATACTATTACAGAGTTAGAGCAGAGCACTTTGTAGTAGATGGAGATGATCCAGTAGAGGAAACATTTTCCGTAACTAATGGTATCTACCTTCCAAAATAATCTTACATAAAATATGCTTAAAAATTACTCCCCTGAGTCCTGAAAGCAGCCGCTGTTAAGCGGAAAAAAACAAAAAATAAAAAAATAAAATAAAAATTTGAGAACCTGTTCCGAGGAAACACCACATATTTCCTTTGCCGCGTACAGCGGCTGCTTTCAGGACTCAGAGAAGAGTAGGTTGACAGAAGTGATTGAATTAAAAAATTATAGAAGGGCAGTCGGCAATTATTTACCGACTGCTTCTTTTAATGCCCGGGAAAGCTGATCCGGACAGGAGGTTGACTTGAAACCGCAGTGGATTCCTTCGATGCGGGAGATTGCTTCGTCAACATCCATTCCTTCGATCAGGCGGGAGATACCCTGGAGATTTCCATTACAGCCACCGACGAAGGATACGTTTCTTACTTTATTGTCTACTATATCAAAATTGATTTTTTTTGAACAGACACCTTTTGGACTATATTCCATTCTACTATCCCTCCAATCCTTTAGCATTATATCAAATCATGATGAGAAATACAAACTTTTGTGTGCCAGTTTTCGTGGGTATCTTTGCGAAAACGACATTTTGACAGTGTGTGTACAAAAGTTGAGAGTCAGAAGAAAGAGCCGGTAAAGCTGAGGTTTTCTAAAGGCGGGAGAAAAAATTTAAGAAGTTGAAAAGGGAGACTTTTTTCGCGCGGAGGGCAGCGGATATGTAAAATTGTGTAGAACGGTTTTTGCGGACAGGCAGGGAAAGTTGGGCTATAATGTGCACAAACACAATAAAACATTTCCAGATGTGCGGTTGGATGATTCAGGAATCATCCAACCCACTTATCCATTCGCAAAATCGTGCTAACGCACTCTTGCGTCTGCTGGCGCATTCGCTTTTTGCTCATTGATAAGTGGGCTGCTGATCCGATAATCTATTTGCATTGCAATAAATTACATGTAAATGGATTATCGGATCGCAACCGCACAGTTGGAAACATTGTGGGAGAAAAGAAAACAGGAGGGAATGCTATGTTAAGAAATGTGGCGACGAACACCAATGTCATCTTTTATCTGATGGCAGTGATCGGTGTGCTGGGTGTGCTGGCGAAGCTGGTGAACCATCTTACGCTGCGCAGGCTGGTAAAGGCGGCAGGGAATATGCCGAAGAGTACGCACAAACTGATAAAACTCGTGAGAGCCAAGTATGAACACGCATGTATGATACACGATTCTGTGGAAAATATCGATGCGTTTGTGGAAAAATACATATATGAATATCGTGGATTTTTGTTCCGGATCCATACATGGAGACAGATTGAACTGATGTCGGTGTGGTTTGCAGGAATCCTGGCGGCGCTGGGAGCGTCGGTTCACTACCTTTCTTTCGGATTTACAGAATCCGTTTATCAATATATTGCGGCAGGAGTGGCGGAAGTGCTTCTGTTGTCTGTCATAATGAGGCTGACAGACGAGCCCTACAAGATCAATGCGGTGAAGATGTATATGGTAGATTATCTGGAAAATATCTGCGCTCTCCGTCTGAGGAAGCAGCGTCAGACAGACAGGGAAGAGATCAACGTGATTGCGACGGATTCCTCTCAAAAACCGGTGTTTCAGAATGGAGCACAGGGGACAGTTCAGTCTGCATCCCAGTCCGCAGCAGAGAAGAAGTCACAGTTTAAAGAAGAAAAGAAGCTGTCTATCAATATTGAGGGAGAACCGCGTAATGTGGAAAAAGGTGAAGCGGCGAGACAGTCTGTACGGAGAACTGTGAAAGAGAAGCAGGAGGACGATGACCGTCCTGCACTCAGAGAGGAGGCGATACGACAGATACTGGAAGAGTTTCTTGCTTGATTCGTTTTTAACTGAGTGATTTTCGAAATACAGATTTTACAGCGCATTGTCTTGAATCTGGCATACATATTTGGTAAAATGTGTATAAGGTTTGGCCGCAAAACAGGGTTCTGCGGATATTCCGAAAGATAATGATTTTAATGTATCAGGGAGGAAGGGTAACGATGAGCAAAGTAACATTTGATTATTCAAAAGCATGCAGCTTTGTGCAGGAACATGAGATGGAATATATGAGTGAGCTTGCTGCGCAGGCAAAGGAAAAGCTGATTTCTAAGACAGGAGCAGGAAATGATTTCCTTGGTTGGATTGACCTTCCGGTTGACTATGACAAAGAGGAGTTCGCACGTATCAAAAAAGCGGCAGAGAAGATCAGAGAGGATTCCGATGTTCTCCTCGTGATCGGGATCGGCGGATCTTATCTGGGAGCAAGAGCAGCGATCGAATTCCTGGGACATTCTTTTGCGAATGTAGTGTCGAAAGAAATCAGAAAATCTCCGGAGATCTACTATGTAGGAAACAGCATCAGCAGCACATATATTAAAGACCTGATAGATGTTGTGGGAGACAGAGATTTCTCCATCAATATGATCTCAAAATCAGGTACGACAACAGAGCCTGCGATCGCCTTCCGTGTATTTAAAGAGATACTGGAAAAGAAATACGGAAAAGAAGAGGCAGCGAAGAGAATTTATGCGACGACAGACCGTGCTAAGGGAGCTCTTAAGAACCTGGCTACAGAGGAAGGTTATGAGACTTTCGTTGTGCCGGATGATGTTGGGGGACGTTTCTCCGTACTGACCGCGGTAGGTCTGCTTCCGATCGCAGTGAGCGGCGCTGACATTGACAAGTTGATGGAAGGTGCAGCGGCAGGAAGAAAGGCTGCGCTTGAAAATGATTTTGCAGAGAATGATGCGATGCAGTATGCAGCGATCAGAAATATCCTTCTCCGCAAGGGGAAAACAGTGGAAGTTCTGGCAAACTATGAGCCGAGCCTTCACTATGTATCTGAGTGGTGGAAACAGCTCTACGGCGAGAGCGAAGGAAAAGACCAGAAAGGTATCTTTCCGGCATCCGTAGATCTGACAACAGACCTGCACTCCATGGGTCAGTTTATCCAGGACGGAAACAGAATCCTGTTCGAGACTGTTCTTAATGTAGAGAAGTCCAGGGAAGAGATCGTCATCAATGAAGAGCCGGTAGATCTGGACGGACTGAACTATCTTGCAGGAAAGAATGTTGATTTCATCAATAAGAGCGCGATGAACGGAACGATCCTCGCGCACACAGACGGAAATGTTCCGAACCTCATGGTCAAGATTCCGGAGCAGAACGAGTTCTATCTCGGTGAACTTTTCTATTTCTTCGAGTTTGCATGCGGCGTGAGCGGATATTTACTCGGCGTTAATCCGTTCAACCAGCCGGGAGTTGAGAGCTACAAGAAAAATATGTTTGCTCTGCTCGGCAAACCGGGATATGAAGAAGAAAGAGAAAAACTGCTGGAGAGATTATAAAAGTTTAAAACAGATTACCTTGTTCATGTTTTATAAATGGGGTATAATAGTAAGCAGTCGGATAAAGCCGGCTGCTTATTGTTTGTCCTGAGAATGGTGACAAGTGATTTTCGGCGGAATGAGGATCAGGGAAAATAGAAGTAGGACCGGTCAAGAAAAGGAGGAAAGTATTATGTTACGAATTGGAATGCTGACAAGCGGCGGTGACTGCCAGGCGCTGAACGCGGCGATGCGTGGAGTGGTAAAGGGGATCTGCTCCAAGAGAGATGATGTGGAGATCTATGGTTTCAAGGATGGATACAAAGGTCTTATCTATGCAGATTTCAGTATGCTCACATCAAAGGATTTCTCCGGAATCCTGACCCGCGGCGGCACGATTCTCGGAACATCCAGGCAGCCGTTCAAGCTGATGCGCGTTCCGGACAAGGATGGTCTTGATAAAGTGGAGGCGATGAAACATACATATCACAAGCTGAATCTGAACTGCCTTGTGATATTGGGAGGGAATGGGACTCACAAGACCGCGAATATGCTCAGCGAGGAAGGGCTGAACGTGATCACTCTCCCTAAGACCATCGACAATGATCTGTGGGGAACCGACATGACGTTTGGATTCCAGAGTGCGGTTGATATCGCCACAGATACGATCGACAGGATCCATACAACGGCAACGTCACACAGCCGTGTGTTCATCATCGAGGTTATGGGGCACAAGGTTGGACATGTGACACTCCATGCAGGAATCGCAGGCGGAGCGGACATTATCCTCCTTCCGGAAATCCCATATGATATCAAATCTATTGCTAAAGTTATTGATGGGCGGACAAAAGCAGGAAAACCGTTTACTATCCTTGCGGTTGCAGAGGGCGCGATCTCAAAGAAGGATGCAAAGCTGAGCAAGAAAGAGTACAAGGAGAAGCTCGCAAAGAGGAAATATCCTTCCATAGCATACGAGCTGGCGGAGCAGATCCAGAGGGAGACAGACAAGGAGGTCAGGATCACAGTTCCCGGTCATACACAGAGAGGCGGTTCGCCGTGCCCGTATGACCGTGTCTTTGCGACAAGAGTCGGTGCGAAGGCTGCGGAACTGATCCTTAAAGAGAAATATGGATACATGGTCGCAATGAAAAACGGCGAGACGACAAAAGTTCCGCTGTCAGAGATTGCAGGAAAGCTGAAGACGGTAGATCCCAACTGCAGTCTGATTAAAGAGGCGAGAATGATCGGGATCAGCTTTGGAGATGAAGAATGAGCAGAATTGTACAGAGTCTTTAACTCAGGGGGCAAGACGGCGTGAGACGGATTGCCCCTTGTATATCGAAAAAGTTCAGAAGATATTATTTTGTTACGAGGTGTGATTCATGTCATATACGGCACTATACAGAAAGTTCCGCCCCACGGCATTTGAGGATGTGAAAGGGCAGGATCATATCATCACAACACTGCAGAATCAGATCAGGGCGAACCGTATCGGGCATGCGTATCTGTTCTGCGGGACGAGAGGGACAGGAAAGACCACGGTGGCGAAGATATTTGCCAAGGCGGTGAACTGTGAGAACCCGGTGGACGGAAGTCCGTGCGGGGAATGTGAGATGTGCAGGTCTATCGCGGCAGGGACTTCCATGAATGTGATTGAGATCGACGCGGCGTCCAACAACGGTGTGGACAATATCCGTGAGATCCGGGAGGAGGTCACTTACCGTCCCACGGAAGGAAGATATAAGGTTTATATCATCGACGAGGTGCATATGCTGTCGATCGGAGCCTTCAATGCGCTCCTTAAGACACTGGAGGAACCGCCGGAGTACGTGATCTTTATCCTGGCAACAACGGAGGTGCACAAGATCCCGATCACCATACTGTCCCGTTGTCAGCATTATGATTTTAAGAGGATCAGCATCGAGACGATCACAGACCGGATGAAGGAACTGATGGATACGGAGCATGTGGACGTGGAGGACAAGGCGTTGCGGTATATAGCGAAGGCTGCGGACGGATCCATGAGGGATGCTTTAAGTCTCCTGGACCAGTGCATTGCATTTTACATGGGGCAGAGACTGATCTATGACAATGTACTTGAGGTGCTGGGCGCGGTGGATACGGATGTGTTCAGCAAGCTCCTGCGGAAGACCATAGAGAGGGACGTTGCGGGAGTGCTGGATATTGTCGAGGAACTGGTCATGCAGGGAAGGGAACTGACCCAGCTTGCGGCGGATTTTACATGGTATCTGAGGAACTTGCTTCTGGTAAAGACTTCTGATAATATAGAAGATGTGCTGGATGTATCCACGGAAAATATGAGACAGCTCCAGGAAGAGGCTCAGATGATCGAGACGGATGTGCTGCTCCGGTATATCCGCATTTTCTCCGAACTTTCCGGACAGCTTCGCTATGCGACCCAGAAGAGGGTCATGCTGGAGGTGGCGCTGATCAAGCTGTGCACCCCGGCCATGGAGACGGATCAGGATTCCCTTCTTGACCGGATCCGCGCTGTGGAGGAGAAGGTGGAGAGAGAACTCGAGGCAGTGAACGCGGGAGAGCGTGTGGTGTATGTGAACGGTGGCGGAGGCGTGGACGGCTATCCTGGGGAGGGAGACGGCCAGAGCGCACCACGGAAGAAGCCGGAACTTCCGAATGCGATCCCGGAGGATGTGCAGGAGGTCGTGAGAAATTTCAGGTCCATTGCAGACGAGGCGTCGGGGATGGTCCGGGGATATCTGAAGAAAGCGCGGTTAAGCCTGGGCGGAGATAACCGGCTGCTCATCGTACTTCCGGACAGTCTTGCAGCGAGTGTGGTCGGAAGAGAGGATCATGTACAGGAGCTGGAAGGACTGATCGAGAATAAGATCGGGAAAAAGGTGGAAGTAGAGGTCCGCTATGTGGAAGAAGGGCGGCGTTTCGAGGATACATTCGTAGACATAGCTCAGAAAATCAACATGGAGATCACAGTGGAGGATTAGATATGGCAAAAAGAGGCGGATTTCCCGGAGGCGGAATGCCCGGGAATATGGCAAATCTTATGAAGCAGGCGCAGAGGATGCAGCGTCAGATGGAAGAGCAGCAGAAGGAGTTGGAAACTAAGGAGTTCACGGCGACTGCGGGCGGCGGAGCGGTTGAGGTGACCGTGTCCGGAAAGCGCGAGGTGACGAAGGTGAAACTTTCGGAAGAGGTTGTGGATCCGGATGACATCGAGATGTTGGAGGATCTGATCGTTGCGGCGACAAACGAGGCGCTGCGCAAGGTGGAAGAGGAAAGCAGCGCTGCAATGTCGAAGTTTACAGGCGGACTTGGCGGAGGAATGTTCTAGCAGGAATGTTCTGATTAGAAGTGTTCAGGGCTGTTTGTTGGCAGCGAGAAAATTTTCAGAAGATTCAGAAATTTGATGTTTACAGGGGTCAGTCCTCTCTGCAAAAGGGCCTGACCCCTTTTTGCAACGGCGACGAGCCAAAGTCCAGGCTTGCCCGAGACCTTGGCGGCCGCTTACAATCCCGGAATGTGCCTTTGGGAACTTCCGGTGATTAAGTGGAAAAAGCAGCCACAATTAACAACAGAGGTGTAACAGAGATGGAATATTACAGCAGTCAGATCAGCCGGCTTATCGAGGAGTTTTCCCATCTGCCGGGAATCGGGAGCAAGTCTGCACAGAGACTGGCGTTTCATGTGATAAATATGCCTATTGATCAGGTTGAGAATCTTGCGAACGCGATCGTGGAGGCGAGAAAGAATGTCAGGTACTGTAAGGTGTGCTGTACTCTGACGGACCGGGAAATCTGTCCCATATGCAGCAATCCGGAGCGGGATAAGAAGACGATCATGGTGGTGGAGACGCCGAGGGATCTGGCAGCATATGAGAAGACAGGAAAATATAACGGGGTATATCATGTGCTCCACGGCGCGATCTCGCCGATGCTGGGGATTGGTCCCGGGGACATCAGGCTGAAGGAGCTGATGGAACGGCTCCAGGGGGATGTGGATGAGGTGATCATTGCGACGAACTCCAGTCTGGAAGGAGAGACGACGGCGATGTATATCAGCAAGCTGATCAAGCCGGCGGGGATCAAGGTGAGCAGGATCGCCAGCGGCGTGCCGGTTGGAGGAGATCTGGAGTATATTGATGAAGTAACGCTGCTCCGCGCTCTGGAGGGCAGGACGGAGCTGTGAGTGTCAGGGAAAAGCCCTGTTTTTATTGAGAGGTGCTTTTATGGGCAGGAAAAAAGTGACGTCGTCGGATGTGGCAAAGAGAGCCGGGGTATCGCAGGCAACGGTTTCTATGGTTCTGAATAAAAAGTATAATGTTTCATTTTCCAAGGAAGTGATCCGGAAGGTGGAGGAAGCGGCGAAGGAGCTGGGGTATGAACTGCCGAAGCGCCGGGCGAGGAAAGAAGAGCGCAGAGAAAATCTTCTTGTCGTCATCAGCCCAAACTTGACGAATCCCTATTATGTGATGCTGCTCCAGGGGATCGAATCCCGGGCAGCGGAGCAGGATTTCGGAATCTTCGTGTGCAATACGCAGAGGGATTTGAAGATGGAAGAACGGTATCTGAAAATGATTCCGGCTCTGAACCCTCAGGGCATCATTTATATCTGTAATCCTAGTCAGTGCTTTATGGGAGAAGTGGAGGAACTGGCGAAGCGGATTCCGGTGGTGGTCATCAACAACCAGGATGAAAGGCTCTCTGTAGACGCGGTGGAACTGGACAACTCCAAGCTGGGAAGGCTGATGGCCCGGCATCTTCTGGAACTGGGACACAGGCATGTGGCCTACATCGCAACTCCGCTGACCGCCAGACAGAAACAGCGCTCCAGGCGTGTGGAGGGGTTTCTCAAGGAGTTCAAAAGCGCCGGGCTGGGCGACAATGTGGTGATCAAGGCGGCGGATGAGCAGACGGATAAGGACATTCCGGGAATCGATTCCGAGTATCGGATCGGATATGATCTGACTAAGGAACTTCTGAAGGAGCATCAGGAGCTGACCGCGATCGTGGGTCTGAACGATATGATCGCCTTTGGGATCATGGATGCGCTTCATGACGAGAAATATAAAGTTCCCGGAGACATGTCCGTGATGGGGTGCGATAACACTCTGTTCTCAAAGGTTAAGAAAGTGTCGCTGACAACGATCGAACATTTTGTTATTTATAAGGGCATGGATGCCTGTGATATTATCGTAAAAAAGATAAAATCAAGGATGAAAAAATATACGGAGATCGAGCCGGTCAGCATCTATCATGTGGAGTATGAACCTAAGATCGTGGTGCGTGGCACAACTTCCTATCCGAGGAATAAAAAAAGAAAAATTAATAAAAAACAAGATGGTTATTAATAATAATTTCTGGGTTTTAAGAAGTGAGTAAGGATAAAATAGTTGATATTTTATATGGTTTGTCGAAAAAAGATTTTGTAAAATATTAGATAATATAAATAAATTTGCGATAATATTTTGTTTTATAAACTTAAAAAGTGTGTTAATAAATTTTGGACTGGTTGACTTGATTTTTTTTAACTACTATAATGAGGTCAGAAACAGGAGGAACCACATTTTAAGGAGGAACAGAGATGAAATTTTTTATCGACACAGCTAATGTTGACGACATTAGAAAAGCAAATGACATGGGAGTGATCTGTGGAGTTACGACAAACCCGTCCCTGATCGCAAAGGAAGGACGTGTGTTTGAGGAAGTGATCGCGGAGATCGCATCTATCGTTGACGGACCGATCAGCGGTGAAGTTAAGGCTACGACAACCGACGCAGAAGGCATGATCAAAGAAGGACGCGAGATCGCGAAGATCCATCCGAACATGGTAGTCAAGATCCCGATGACAGTGGAAGGCCTTAAGGCGGTTAAAGTTCTTTCCGCTGAGGGAATCAAGACAAACGTTACACTGATCTTTACAGCAAACCAGGCGCTTCTTGCCGCAAGAGCAGGCGCAACATATGTTTCACCGTTCCTCGGACGTCTTGACGACATTTCCGTAAGAGGCGTCGACCTTGTCGCAGAGATCGCGGAGATCTTTGATGTTGCAGGAATCGAGACAGAGATCATCGCGGCAAGCGTCCGCAATCCGATGCACATCACAGACTGCGCTCTGGCAGGCGCTGATATCGCGACGGTACCGTATAAAGTCATCGAGCAGATGACACATCATCCGCTGACAGACGCCGGGATCAAGAAATTCCAGGAAGATTATATCGCGGTGTTTGGAGAGTAGATTGATATTTTTTTAACGGGTGCCGTGTACCTGCGTAAAAGTACACGGCACCTGTGAAGGTGAATTTTCAGAAAATTGTAAAAATTAAGGAGATATCTATGGATAAATTAATGCTGATGAAGACTGCAAATGAAGTCCGCAAAGATATTGTGACGGCTGTGCACAGTGCAAAAGCCGGTCACCCGGGCGGATCTTTATCTGCGGCAGACATATTTACTTACCTTTATTTTGAAGAGATGAACATTGATCCGAAGGATCCGAAGAAAGCGGACAGGGACAGATTCGTACTTTCAAAGGGACATACGGCTCCGGGGCTTTACTCGGTTCTGGCTGAGAGAGGGTATTTCCCGAAAGAGGATCTTAAGACACTCCGCCATACGGGATCTTATCTGCAGGGACATCCGGATATGAAACATATCCCGGGCGTTGATATGTCTTCAGGATCTCTGGGACAGGGAATCTCAGCGGCGGTTGGAATGGCAATCTCTGCGAAGCTTTCTAATGACGATTACAGAGTATATACGCTGCTCGGAGACGGTGAAATCCAGGAAGGACAGGTGTGGGAGGCTTCCATGCTGGCAGGTCACCACAAACTGGATAACCTAGTTGTTATTGTTGACAACAATAACCTTCAGATCGATGGTGCGATCGATGAGGTAAACTCTCCTTATCCGATCGACAAGAAGTTTGAGGCATTCAATTTCCATGTGATCAATATTGATGGAAATGATTTTGATCAGATCGATGCCGCGTTTAAAGAGGCGAAAACTGTGAAGGGACAGCCGACGGCTATCATCGCAAAGACTCTGAAGGGCAAAGGCGTTTCATTTATGGAAAATCAGGTCGGATGGCACGGAAAGGCACCGAATGATGAGGAATATAAGATTGCAATGGAAGATTTGGAGAAAGTAGGTGAAGCATTATGTCAGAAGTAAAGAAAATCGCAACAAGAGATAGTTATGGTAATGCGTTAGCCGAACTTGGAACAGAGCATGAAGATGTTGTCGTTCTGGATGCAGACCTTGCGGCAGCTACAAAGACGGGCGTATTCAAGAAAGCGCATCCTGAGAGATTTATCGACTGTGGAATTGCTGAGTGTAATATGATGGGAGTTGCGGCAGGTCTGGCAGCTACCGGAAAAGTTCCGTTTGCAAGTTCATTTGCAATGTTTGCGGCAGGACGTGCTTTTGAGCAGGTCAGAAACTCCATCGGTTATCCACATCTGAATGTGAAGATCGGTGCGACTCATGCAGGAATCTCAGTCGGAGAAGACGGCGCAACACATCAATGTAATGAGGATATTGCCCTGATGAGGACGATTCCGGGAATGGTGGTCATCAATCCTTCTGATGATGTTGAGGCAAGAGCTGCCGTCCGCGCGGCTTATGAGCATGAAGGACCGGTTTATATGAGATTCGGACGTCTTGCCGTTCCGGTGATCAATGACAGACCGGATTATAAGTTTGAGCTTGGAAAAGGTGTTGTCTTAAGAGAAGGAAAGGATCTTACGATTATCGCAACCGGACTCCCGGTGAGCAACTGCCTTGAGGCTGCAGAGAAGTTGGCGGCAGACGGCATTGACGCAAAGGTTATCAATATCCATACGATCAAACCGCTGGATGAGGATTTGGTTGTGGCAGCAGCAAAAGAGACCGGAAAAGTCGTTACAGTTGAGGAACACTCCGTGATCGGCGGACTGGGAAGCGCTGTATGCGATGTACTTTCTGAGAAAGCTCCGACAAAAGTAATGAAGATCGGAATCAATGATACATTCGGCGAGTCCGGACCGGCGCTTGAACTGCTGAAGAAATATGGACTGGATACGGATAGTATCTATGAGAAGATAAAAGCGTTTGTTTAAATTTTAACGGGTGCCGTGTACTTTGTACAAAGTACACGGCACCCGTTAAATAATAAACAATAGCAATTTACATCAAAGTATGTTATGGTATACATATCTGAAACACATCAAAATTCTTAGTAATAATCTTAAGTTCTTAATTTGGTCCAAGAAGATATTTTCAGATCCCGGTAATAGTGTTAACAATTTTAGGTTCATCAAAGAAAGGAGTTTTATGCCAAGACAGAGAAGACAAAAGAGTGGTACAGATGTTTATCATGTTGTTTCGAGGGGGAACAACAAACAGCATATGCTGGCGGAGGATTCTGATAAAAGATATTATATTGGAATCATGAAGAAAAAGGCTGTCAAGTACAATGTTGAAATATATGCATACTGTGTTATGTCGAATCACATTCACATGATTATAAAAAGTGATCTGAAAATACTTTCGGCATATATGAAAGAATTAAATTTTGATTATGCAATATATCATAATGTAAAAAACGGAAAATGTGGTCATGTCTTTCAGGGCCGTTTCTATAGTAGTTGTATAGAAACAGAGGCATATTTGTTCAGTTGTATCAGATATCTACACAATAATCCGGTCAGAGCGTATATCGTCTCGGACATTCTTGAGTATCCTTATAGCAGCGCAGGAGAATACTTTTCAGAAAGGCACGCATGTATCTCAGATCACATCTTTACAATCATCAGAGAAAGATTTCCAAATAAAAAAGACTTTTACGAATTTCACAATATTTTTGACAATCAGGAATTTATAGACATTGAAGATGAAAAATCAGAATATGATTTTCAGCGAATAAAATTCATATTGAACGAATTTATTGAGGAGAGAAATATAGCAACGGTTAAAATAGTTAAAAATGTGCCACTTATCAGAAATCAGTTTGTTGAAAAATGTATGGAAGAAACGAAAATGCCAAGGAAAAAGATTGAGAATTTTCTGAAAATGCTCGAAGAAAGTACCTGACACCTTTGAAAAAGTACACGGCACCTAATTAAAGAAATTGTCGAACTTATCTGACAACACCTGATAAATTCAGCTAATTCCTTGTGCTATCCTCTTATGGACGCCGGGAAAACATTTTATCAGGAAGGTGGAATATATAATGGAAAGACAGTTACCGAAAAATGTTCGTCAGATTGGAAATGTGAGTGACAGCCCGAAAATATATGTTGAGGATTATGTGGATACGTTTTTTACGCAGCTATGTGAAAAATGCGAAAAGGCGGGCGGAGACCCGATCGGGGCGTTTCTCGTGGGGGATATACAGAAGAGCGACGAGGAGGAGTATGTTTACATATATGGTGCGATCCAGATGTATGAGCTGAAGATAGAGGCAAATGAATATGTTATCGACGAGGCGACATGGAAAAATGCCTATGAGGACTGCAAGCAGTATTTTGAGGACGGGGAGATGCTTGGATGGTTCGTAGCACATCAGGGAGTTCCGCTGACTCCGGATGTGGCAACTGTGAGACTGCATAAAAAATCGTTCCCGAAGAAGAACACGGTCTTTGTAATGAAGGATCCCGTTGAGAAGGACGAGATCTACTACGTACATAAAATGAACGATCTGATGGAGATTGGCGGTCACTATACATATTATGAGAAAAACCCGTGCATGCAGAACTACATGATCTCTACAAGAAAGAAAAACGGGGTGTTTCCCTCGGAAACTGTTGAGGATAGAGCTGCGAAGGACTTTCGTAATATGGTTAGAACAAGGAACGGCCGCCAGAGACAGAAACGGTCAGGAAGTCTGATGTATGCACTCAGCGCCTGCCTTGTCCTTGTTTTGATCGTGATGGGAGTTTCAATGGTAAATAATTTCGATAAAATGAAATCTGTCCAGACCACGTTGGACAACCTCTCCGCAGGGGCTTCGGAAACTGTGGAGACAAGCGGTACGGTAACCGCCGTGACACCGGGAGAAGAGGACGGAACAGAAGATACGCAGGACTCTGCAGAAGCAGATGCCCCCGGAAGCAAAGCAGAGGATGCTCAGGCAGAGACAACAGATTCCGAAGAGAACGGTTCTGATCAGGACAGTGAAGCGGTAGACCAGGGAGAGACTTCTCAGTCTGAAGAGAGTGCGGAGACTGAAGAAAGCAGCGCATCTGCAGAGTCTTCGGCTGACACACAGTCCTCCGGTGAAAACGGCAGCGACGGAGTATATATCGTGGAAAAGGGCGATACCCTCGCTATCATTAGTCGGAAAATGTATGGGGATATCACTCATGTAGACGCCATCTGCAGGATGAACGGGATAGAGGACGGCGACCTGATTTATGTGGGGCAGAAATTGCTATTACCATAAAATCATGCTATAATCAACAGAACAGTGTAAAAAGGTGATACAACAAACGATAAGGGGAGTAAAATGACGCAGAAGAAAACACCGTATCTTAGACTTGTAAAGCCGCCTGACAATGTAAAAGAGATTAAGAAAAAACACAGAAAGATTCGCAGGAAAAAGACAGAGCAGATCCTTTCAATAGCGATCCTGGCAGTCCTGGCAGTTTGCGGAACATGGCTTCTCATGAAGAACCAGACATATGGACAGGCCAGAAAGGCATCCGGGTACACAAACGAACTTTCGGATACGAACAGCTATGCAAGATTTTCAAACGGGATCGTGCGATATAACAGGGATGGCGTGGTATTCCTGAACAGAAGGAACGAGGAGCAGTGGATCCAGCCAACCCAGCTGCAAAATCCGGTTATAGCAGTAAAAGAAAAAGCATTTGCAGTGGCGGACAGAGGCGGCAATAACATTCTGGTATTCGACAAGGAAGGATTAAAAGGTGAGATCGAGACAACGCTTCCGATTGAAAAGTTTGCTATATCAGAGCAGGGGATTGTGAGCGCGATATTGAGAAATGAAGGAACCCCAAAGATCGTCCTGTATGATGCTACGGGAAATATCCTGGTGGAACAGCAGGCATCCCTGAGCAATACCGGATACCCGGTGGCGTTGGATTTGTCTGATGACGGAAATACGCTTGCAGTGGCTTATCTCTATACACAGGGGACGGTGGTGCAGTCCAGAGTGATTTATTATAATTTTGGAGAGACAGGACGGGCAAGAGCGGATAATATAGTTGCATCGGACGAGTATAATGGGACTGTGATGGCGGACATTTTTTTTATGAGTAACGACAGGTTTGTTGCAGTGGGAGACAATTCCTTTGTGATATACAGCGGGCTGGAGTCACCCGAAAAGTTGAAGGAGGTAAATCTGACGCAGGAAGTGAAGAGTGTATTTCACTCTGACCGCTATATTGGCTTTATCCTGCTGAACCGGGAGCGTTCGGGATATGAGGTGTGCATGTATAACCGGTCCGGGGAGCAGATCTTCAGCAGGGCGATCACCGGGGATTATGGAAATGTGAGGATAGATGGAGACGAGATCATTATGTTTGAAGGCAGCAGATGCTGCATCGTCACCGCCACGGGGATCATAAAATTCCAGGGAGACATGATGGTGGACGTGCTGGAGATGTTCCGGGCGCCGGGCATGAACAGATACTATGTGATGACCGTTAATGAATTAAGGATAGTTTATTTAACGAAGTAGGAGACATTATGGATAATTGGCTGTTGATTATTGTAGCTGTGATTTTTGTAGTATGTATTGTTGTGGGATATGTGAGAGGCTTTCTGAAGTTTGGATTGTCTCTGCTGTCTACTGTGCTGACCCTGGTGCTGGTGGCATTTCTTTCGCCGTTTGTTGCGGATGCGCTGGCAGAATACACGCCGGTGGATGACTTTATTGAGGAGCGGGTTGTTGAGGCGTTCATGCCGGAAATCCCAGTGGAAGATCTGGCAAATGTTGACCTGAGCGGGACGCCGCTGGAAGATCTTGATCCGGATGAGCTGGAGAATCTGAATAACGAGGACTGGGACATGCTTGGCATTAACGCTCAGGATATCCTTGATGTGATCGGAGAGATTCCGAAGGACACACAGATTGAGGAGATTGAGAATGCCGTCATGCCTCAGTTCTTAAAGGATATGCTCCTGGAGAATAATAACACGGCAATTTATGAAGAACTCGGAGTGAAAAGCTTTCCTCAGTATGTTGCCTCCTATATTTCAAGGATGGTGCTGAACCTTATTTCATTCCTTGTCACGTTCCTGATTGCGATCATCATAGTTAAGGCACTGATGTTCGCGGTGAATATTATCGGAGAACTTCCGGTACTTGGAGTGGTGAACCATATCGGTGGCGGTGTGCTTGGCATGGTGCTCGGACTGGTCATCATCTGGCTGGGATTTCTTATTATAACACTGATGTATACGACAGAAGCCGGGAATGCATGCTTTGAGATGATTGAGAGGAGCAGTATCCTGTCATTTCTCTATGATGTAAATCCACTGCTCAGCAGGCTTCTGGGCTTCCACTAGATGGAAACTTATAATTTACATCTAACGGCAGATTAAATAAAATTCAGGAAAATGTTAAAATTATATTGACAGGATCCCCTGAAATGTGATATTTTATAAAAGTTCAATGAGAACATTTCGGGGGATTAGCTCAGTTGGGAGAGCGCCTGCCTTGCAAGCAGGAGGTCACGAGTTCGA
>DWUT01000050.1 GCA_019120615.1 Candidatus Mediterraneibacter norfolkensis | reverse complement strand
GGCTGCGAAATTAATTTCGCAGCCCTGTCTAAAGAAGGGAGAAAGTGTATATGGCAGGTACAAAAACGTCCCAGAAACACAATGGCTATAAGCGTACGGAAAAACTGTCAGGAATGATCATGTCTGCACCGGCAGTCATACTGCTGGCAGGTTTTCTTATTGTCCCGATTATTTATACAATTTATTATTCATTTTTTACGTATCAGGTAATTCGTCCAGATAATATCATCTTTTCCGGAATTGAGAACTATATAAGTCTTTTCCAAGACGGAAGCTTCTGGCAGGCACTGCGCAATACAGTATATTTTACAGTGATTGTTGTGCCGGTCCAGTGTGTGTTGGCTCTCGCTCTGGCAATGCTTGTCTCTTCAAGGCGCAGGGGGGTATCCGTATTTAGGACAATGTACTTCAGTCCTCAGGTTACATCAATGGTAGTCATTGCGATCCTGTGGACGATCCTGTACAATTCCAATGCGAATACAGGTCTTATAAATGCGCTGCTTACAAGTTTCGGCATGGAGCCGATCGATTTCCTGAATAATCCCAAAACAGCCATGAATGCGATTATTTTTATGTCGGCATGGCAGGGAGCCGGTTATCAGATGATGATCTTCTTGGCAGGTCTGAATGGAATTCCGCAGGAACAGTATGAAGCTGCATCTGTAGACGGCGCAGGAAAATGGGCGCAGTTCCGGTATGTTACAATTCCCGGTCTGATGAATACGATCAAATATGTTCTGATGATTACGATCATACAGGCAATGAAACTGTTCACACAGCCATATATCATGACAAAGGGAGGACCGCAGAACAAAACCAAGACGCTGGTATATTACATATACGAACAGGGATTCCAGAGAGGTAATTTCGGATATGCCTGTGCGGCCGCGGCGGTATTTTTCATTTTAGTTGTGATCATTTCTCTTGTCGTGAAGAAACTTACAAAGACAAATTAGGAAGGGAGGATAAGATAAATGAATGCAAAATCATCAAGTATCAAGAGATCAGAGATGAGCAAAAAACTGTTCTTTTATATAGGTAATATTGTGATTGGGCTGATCTTTATTTCACCGTTGCTCTGGATGATAGCATCGTCCTTTAAGCCGGAGAATGACATTTTTTCAAATATGACCTCTCTTTCGACGTTTATACCATTTAATTTTACGCTGGATAATTATCTGGAAGTATTTAGCCGACTGAATATTCCGCAGATACTGTTCAATACATTTGCATATATTGCAATTGTCCTGATAGGCGATTTGCTGTTTGGATCACTTTGTGGATATGCACTGGCCAAGATGAAATTTCCGTGTCGTGGTGTCCTGCTTACCCTGGTTATTGCTCTGATGTCTATGCCGGTAGAAGCAATCCTCCTTCCGCTGTATATTGAGATGTCACAATTAGGCTGGGTTAACACACTTCAGGGGCTGACAATTCCATTCATGATGAACTGTTTCTCCATTTATATGTTTTATTCCTATTTCCTGGATATTCCGGGAGAACTACTGGAGGCAGCATACATTGACGGATGCGGGCCGATCAGGACTTTTTTCAAGATTGTAATGCCAATTTCAAAAACGGTATATGCTACGGTATTTATCCTTGATTTCGTTGCAAGGTGGAATGACTTTATGTGGCCGTTCTTGATCACGACAGGAGAAGATAAGAGAACAGTTCAGCTTGCAGTCCAGGTATTCTTTGGAACACAGCCAATCCATTATGGCTCGATCATGGCGGCGTTGACACTGGCGTCGATCCCGATGCTCATTCTTTACATATTCATGCAGAAATACTATGTTCAGGGTATTGCTTCAACCGGAATAAAGGGGTAGAATAGGTGTAAAATGCAGATGTTGAGGTTGAGAGGCAATGAAGATACAGGATGTTGCCAGAAAGGCGAATGTAGGAGTCGGCACGGTGTCGAGAGTATTGAATAAAAACGGTTATGTTTCAGATAAAACCAGAGAAAAGGTGGAGAAGGCGATTCGGGAACTGCAGTATACTCCCAATGAACTGGCGAGGAATCTGTACCATAACAAGACAAATACCATAGCTGTAATTCTGCCGGATGCGTCGAATCCGTTTTACGCATCACTGGTAAACGAGATTGAAAAAGCTCTTCGTGTGCAGGGATATAAAACCATGCTCTGTAACACAGTAGGTGAAAAGACAAATGAAGAACTGTATCTGAATATGCTTCAGCGCAATATGGTTGACGGCATTCTGACAGGCACACATACTCTGGACAACTGGAAGTATGCGGAGATTGTCGGTCCCATCGTATCCTTTGATACCCCGCCACTGTCTGAGACGACTCCCGTCGTTACGGTGGATCATGGAACGGGAGGAAGGAAAGCGGCAGAGCTTCTTCTGGAATCCGGATGCAGACATGTAGTCCAGTTTCGCGATAATGTTTTTGACTCCTTTCCTTTTTTTGAACGGCATAGGGAGTTTGAAAAAACTATCCGTGAGGCAGGAGCAATATGTGAAAATTACATTATGGAACGCGATTGTTTTACTGAAGATTTCTACGAACGGATCGTGGAGGACTGCTTCAGGAAATATCCCGATGTAGATGGCATATTCGGAACGGATATGCCCGCCGCTTTCAGTCTAAAAAGAGCGCTTATGATGGGGAAGCGTGTGCCCGAGGACCTAAGGATCGTGTCGTTTGACGGTACGTATCTGATCAACAGCATCTACCCGACACTTACATGTGTGAGACAGCCAATCAGGGATATTGCCAAAGCAGGGGTAGACCAACTTATCAGAATGATAAAAGGCGAGAGACCTGTTAATAGAGAGATTAAACTGCCTGTTACGATTGATATAGGAATGACAACAATGACAGTGAGGTGACGCAGATGGATAAACTGATCCGCGCAAGAGAATATGAAAAAGCTCATCTGGCTGATATCAGTGCAGAAGAACGTCCGGTTTATCATGTTACTCCGGCGTTGGGCTGGATGAATGATCCGAATGGATTTTCATATTACAAAGGAAAGTATCACATTTTTTATCAATATTACCCCTATGCGACGAAATGGGGTCCCATGCACTGGGGGCATTATACTACGACAGATTTTGTGCGCTGGGAATTCCTTCCGGCTGCACTTGCACCTGATGAGGACTATGAATCGGGATGTTATTCAGGAAGCGCTGTGGAGACTGTGGATGGCACACATTTGATCATGTATACCGCTCATCTGGAACGGAAGACGGAAGACGGAGAGAATCAGATCATAGAGACACAGTGTATCGCTTCAGGAGACGGGATTGATTATGTAAAATATGAAGGAAATCCGGTCCTTACGGCAAAAGATATTCCTAAAGGAGGAAGCAAGGCGGATTTCAGAGATCCTAAGATATGGATTGAGAACGGAATATATTATTCCGTGACCGTCAATATGGCGCCGGATCAGTCCGGTCAGATCCTTCTCCATTCATCGGAAGACGGATATCATTGGAAATTTGTACGTGTGCTTGAAGCGTGCAGGAATGAATATGGTGAGATGTGGGAGTGCCCTGACTTCTTCCGCTTGGAGGATAAAGCCGTGATAATGGTGTCTCCTATGCATATGAAGGCGCGAGATTTAGAGTTTCACAGCGGACATAACGTAATCGGAATTATCGGAACTTGCGGGGATGATTTTAAATTTACTCGTGAAAGTGTTCGAAATATTGATTATGGCTTTGATTTCTATGCGGCTCAGACTACTGAATCAGCGGATGGAAGAAGGATTATGACAGCATGGATGCAGTGCTGGGAATCTTCAAATTGTCAGCCGGCTCATGCAAAATGGTTCAGTATGCTGACATTCCCAAGAGAGTTGAATCTGTATGAAGGAAAGCTGATTCAAAACCCGGTCAGAGAGCTGGAGGGGTATCGAAAGAATCGGGTCGTTTATACAGGATATACGGTTGAGGGTGAGTGTGAACTTGAGGGAGTATCCGGGCGGTCGGCAGATGTGGAAGTTACGTTGAAAGGTGACGAATCAGACTGTAAAGAGTTCGTTATATATGTGGCTTCAAATGAAGAAGTGCATACATCCTTCCATTGCGATATGGAGAGAGAGATAATTACTGTTGACCGGGGCAGATCAGGAATAAGGCATGATATTGTTTGCCAGAGGCAGTTTCGGTTTGAGAAGAAAAATGGGGATGTGAAACTTCGCTTTCTGATTGATCGTTTTTCAATCGAGCTTTTTGTCAATGATGGAGAACAGGCATTTTCGATGTGTATTTATGATACACCGGTCAGTGCGGCCGGAATTCGGTTTGCTGCTGATAAGACAATAAAGATTGATGTGGAGAAATATGATATTATAGTTTGAGGAGTTTCAAAAAATTAAGTATGGACGTGATCAAATCTGATCACGTCCATGTTGCTTTTTGATAATCTGAAATTATGAAGAATTACAGCAGTCCGAAATCCGTCATTGCCTTGCGGAGCACTTCTTTGTGCGCGTCCTCCATTTCTGTCAGCGGTGCGCGGAGCGGCCCGACTTCTTTGCCCATCATGTTCAGTGCTGCCTTTACAGGAATAGGATTGACTTCACAGAACAGCGCGTTGCACATCGGGATCGCATCAAGCTGCATCTTGCAGCTGCCGTCACTGTCTCCTGACAGATATTTATATACCATATCATGTACATAAGTCGGAGCTACATTTGAGAGAACGGAGATCACACCGATTCCTCCAAGGGAGAGAAGCGGTACAACCTGGTCGTCGTTTCCGGAGTACAGATCAATGTTGCCGTCGCACAGATGCATGATTTCTGCCACTGTTCCGATATTTCCGGAGGCTTCCTTAACTCCTACGATATTATCCACGTCTTTTACAAGACGTGCCAGAGTCTGCGGCTGAATGGAACATCCGGTACGGCTTGGAACGTTATACAGGATCGCAGGGATCTTCACCTCGTTGCAGATTGCAGTATAGTGAGCGATGAGACCGTTCTGTGTGGCTTTGTTGTAATAAGGTGTTACAAGAAGCAGTCCGTCTGCTCCGTCTTTTTCAGCTTCTTTGGAAAGCTCGATAGCTGTTCTCGTGCAGTTGGAACCGGTACCTGCGATGACCGGGATCCTGTGATTTACTCTTTCGATGGCAAAACGGATCGCCTCGCTGTGTTCTTTCTCTGTCATTGTAGCGGACTCGCCTGTGGTACCGCAGATGATGATCGCATCCGTACCGCCTGCGATCTGCTCTTCCAGCATCTCGTCCAGTTTGTCGTAATTGATTTCCAGATTGTCTTTCATTGGTGTGACGATCGCCACGCCTGCGCCTTTAAAAATTGCCATTCTTTCTTCCTCCTTAACTGTTGGTGAACAATAAAAGAAACGGCAAGATGCGCCGTTCCAAAATATACCTTTCCGTATAGATCAGATAGCTCTCCATCCTGCGATGACAGTCATGTCGCTATTCACGCCATGCCCAAGAATAAAGCTTCAGGTTCTTTACTCTTTCGGCATCTTTCCCTTTCGAATGAGTTCTTCTGCCCCTGATACATCCGTCATCTTACTAATGAAAAATGCAACCTCTATCTACGTTTCTATATTTAATGAAATCATAACACTGCTGTAAAGTGATGTCAACTGATTTGACGGGTTTTCTGCGAATGCAGGACCGCCGGAGTCCTGGCGTACACCTGGCTGCCGCTGCGATGCGTGCTGAGACTGCCTAAGAGGTCTGCATTTTACTGAGTTCTTCTTTTACAGACTGAAAATAGGAGTTTTCCGGATCCGCCTGAAGGATATGGCTGATCTGACCGGAAAAACGGGAGAGGTATTCCTCCGGCGTCCCCGTATATTGTTATATGATGAGGTGAATTAACAGAATATTCTGACGACATTTTAAGAAAGTACCGTGTACCTTCGACAAAGTACATAGGGCTGTTTCACGAAAAATTATAAAGAACTGAATAGACAT
>DWUT01000049.1 GCA_019120615.1 Candidatus Mediterraneibacter norfolkensis | reverse complement strand
AGACCGTATGTCCGGGCAAATATATTGCGATCATTACAGGAGACTTAAGCGCCGTTAAGGCGGCAGTTGACAATGCCAGAGAACTGCACGGCTTCCATCTGATCGACAGTTTTGTGCTGGGCAACCCCCATGAATCCATCTTTCCGGCTATCTATGGCGCGGCTCAGATTGAGGATGTGTCGGCGCTGGGAATTCTGGAGACATATGATGCGGTCTCCATTATCGTCGCGGCGGATGAGGCTGCAAAGACAGCGATCGTGGATCTGATCGAACTTAGAATCGCGAGAGGCATGTGCGGAAAGTCCTACATGCTGCTGACCGGCGAGGTCGCTGCGGTTGAAGCGGCGATCGAAAGGGCAAAGGAATCGATCAAAGACAGAGGAATGTTCCTTGACTCCTCCGTTATTGCTCATCCGGATGCTCAGATCCGTGACGCGATCTTGTAACTGAACGCAGAACTGCGGAGCAGTCTGTGTCTACGAGGCAGCAACAAAGCGGATTTTCGTATGTCCGCTTTTATAAGGACAGAATGACAGGCTCTCCCCCTGCTTTACATGCGCTTATGCGGCAAGCGTGCCGAAGCATGATATGAGCGGCCGGAGGGCCTGTTCTGTTACAGGCAGGAGGCAGTGGAATGCTGGCAATAGAGAGACGTAACGAAATACTGGAAAAACTGCAGACCGACAGAAGAGTTGTTGTAAGTGAGCTGAGTCAGATTTATGATGTCTCGGAAGAGACGATCCGAAGGGATCTTGAAAAGCTGGTCAATGACGGATATGCCATTAAAAGCTACGGCGGAGCTGTCATCAACGAAAATATCAACATTGACCTGCCCTTTAACATCAGAAAAAACCGTAACATAGTAGGAAAACAGCATATCGCAGCACAGGTCGCGGAACGGGTGAGGGACGGGGACAGCATCATGCTTGATGCGAGTTCCACCGCGGTTTATATCGCGAAGGCCCTTCAGGAGAAAGGACGTAAGAACCTTACGATCATCACAAATTCTATAGAGATCATTATTGAACTCTTTGACGCTCAGGACTGGACGATCCTTTCCACGGGCGGTGTCTCCAGGGAAGGTTCTTTTGCTCTGGTCGGACCTCAGACAGATAAGATGCTGAGAAACTACCATGTAGATAAGGCTGTCATCTCATGCAAAGGGATTGATATAACGGCCGGTTTTACGGATTCTGATGATCTGCATGCGAACAATAAAAGAACCATGCTGCAGTCTGCCAGAGAGAAGATACTGGCTGTGGACAGCAGCAAGTTTGATAAGGTCGCGTTTACAGAGATAGGAACTCTGGAAGAGATCACGATGGTGATTACGGACGAAAAGCCGGAGGCAAAGTGGCTTCAGGTATTTAAAGATTCGGGAATTGAATGTGTCTATCCCGAATAGAGGAAGGTCAGTTATGAAAAGCTTTGACATTAAAACAAAAATCTATTTTGGGGATCAGGCTCTGGATCGTCTTGCCGAGATCCCATACAGGAAAGTGCTCATTGTCACGGATCCTTTCGTAGCGGAGAATGAGATGATGGATCTGGTGACAGCACCATTGAAACGCGGCGGAAAGGAGTACGATATCTTTAAGGATGTAGTGCCGGATCCGCCGATCGAGAAGATCAGTGAAGGTGTAAAGAAGATGCTGGAGTACCGTCCGGATGCTATTGTTGCAGTGGGCGGAGGATCAGCTATCGATTCTTCGAAGTCGATCCGTGAATTTGCACTGAGAGTAGATCATTACAGTGACGTAGGCCTGATCGCGATCCCGACGACAAGCGGGACCGGATCCGAGGTGACGTCCTTTGCAGTGGTGACGGATCCTGCTGAGCAGGTGAAGTATCCGCTGGTATCCTATTCCATGACGCCGGATGAGGCGATCCTGGATGCGGAACTGGTCAAGAGCGTTCCTCCTGCCGTGACGGCAGATACAGGAATGGATGTATTTACCCATGCGCTGGAAGCGTGTGTAAGCATTAACCGGAGTGATTTCTCCACCGCTCTTGCGGAAAAGGCGATCGAGATCTGCGGCGTGTTCCTGCTCCGGGCTTATCTGGACGGGAATGACACCCATGCGAGACAGAAGATGCATTCCGCATCATGCCTTGCCGGCCTTGCCTTTAATGCGGCGTCCCTGGGTCTGAATCACGGGATGGCTCATCAGTTGGGGGCTACCTTCCACATCCCG
The DNA here is from genome assembly GCA_019120615.1 of Candidatus Mediterraneibacter norfolkensis. Taxonomy (GTDB): domain Bacteria; phylum Bacillota; class Clostridia; order Lachnospirales; family Lachnospiraceae; genus Mediterraneibacter; species Mediterraneibacter norfolkensis. The sequence continues at coordinate 22,110 of DWUT01000049.1, read as the reverse complement.
CACGGGCGCGCCAACGCAATGCTTCTGCCGCATATCATTGAATTTAACAGTGATATCAACAAGCACAGCAAGAGCCGCATGGAGTATCTGCCCGCAGTGAAGAGATATTCCACAGTGGCGCAGATCTTAGGTCTCAGCAGTTACAATAAGATCATGACTGTGAGATCTCTTGTAAACTGGGTACAGTTCATGCTCAAGGAGATGGATATCCCGCTTTCTATCTCACAGATGGGAACGATCTCCGAGGAAGAGTATTTCGGAGCCATCGACAGGATGGCGGATGCGGCGCTGGCGGACGCCTGCACTGCGACAAATCCGAGAGTGCCCACAAAGGCGGACGTGATCCGGATCTATAAGGAACTCTGGTAGCTGGAACGATAATTGAAAACAGACCGGTACGGATATCCCGTTTCAGGAAACATCCGTACCGGCCTTTTGTGTTTCGTGTTAGTCTTCTGTATTTACGGACAGTTAGGAATACGGCGAAAAGAGCAACAGATCAGTAATAGCTCCTGTATTCACTGGGCGTCATGTGGACCGAACGCTCAAACGCTCTCATGAAAGTGAGCGGGGTTTTGAAGCCCACCTGGGACGCGATCGAGTTGACGGAAAGCTTGCTGTAGGCGAGAAGTTCTTTTGCTTTGTTGATCCGGAATTCGTTTACATACTGATGGACAGTGATCCCCATCTGTCTCTTAAAAATCTTACAGAAATAATATTTGGAAAAACTGATCTCATTGCATATCGTATCAATATTCAATTCGTTTTTATAATTGTTGGAAATATATTTCAGAGCCATGTTCACAACCGTTTCCTGAGCAGGCGTCAGCTCCTTTATCTTTCGGATATTGTGCCCAAGTTCGTAAAGCGTATTAAAGATATTCTGGATCAGAAGAGACGAATTCAGGTACATCCATGTGTCGTTAGCGGGATCCTCAGCACTATAGAGGATATTATAAAGTTCTATACAATTGTCCAGCACGTTTACAAAGGGATTACTCAGGATGATATTGTTCTGGGTCCGGACCAGGTTATAGAAAAGTTTCGCATGGCTTCCTCCAATGATAAAGTAATAAAAATTCCACTCCCGTGAGACTCTCGTAAAAGTCAAAGGCGTATTACATGCGGAGATGACCACGGAATGAGGCTGTGTATAAATCGTGGTCCTGGTTTTTGTGTATCGGGCGGTTCCGTCTATGGAGTAAAGCAGAAGATAATCATTATAACTATATTGTTTTCCCGGTACGAATTTTCTTTCTCTGCAGAACCCACACTCTTTTATATGGAAGGGAAAGGATTCCGCAAGAGCGCTGGAAGGCATGACGCGGACTCCGTATTGCTCAGGAAAGGTTCTCTTTGGTGACTGCATGATAATCCTCCTTGAAAAAATGGATAAAAAGCTTTTTGGGAAAAGAAAACTGTCATATAAAATGACAATTAAAATTTGCGTCGGCTTGCTGTAAAAACTATAAATTTGCATAAAAGATTATAACATTTTCCTCGAAAGAAGGCAATTCGTTGAAAAAGACAAGAAAAGATAATAAAAAAACAATTTTCGATATTGAATAATAGGGGGGAATTTATAATATTAAGTACAGACATGGCGGTCACATGGACATAACAGTGTGGCTACACAACAGGAGAAAGGGGAAAAGAGATGAGTGAGTATATCTTGGAGCTGAAAGATGTTGTCAAAACCTTTGGCGGAGTCACTGCTCTTGACGGGGTGCACTTTCAGTTGAAAAAAGGCGAGATCCATGCTCTCATGGGAGAGAATGGAGCCGGAAAATCTACATTCATTAAAGTAATCACGGGCGTACATCAGCCGGACAGCGGTATGATGCTGCTCGAAGGCGAGAAGATCACTCTCCGCTCCACGGAAGATTCTGCAAAGCTTGGAATTGCCGCGATCTATCAGCACGTTACGGCGTTCCCTGACCTGTCGGTTACAGAAAATATTTTCATGGGTCAGGAGATCAAGAACAAAGTCGGACTCTACAACTGGAAGCTGATGACAAAGAGAGCGAAGGAACTGATCGAGCCATTGAGCAAGAATATCGATGTTTCTAAACCGATGAGTACGCTTTCCGTTGCACAGCAGCAGCTGGTAGAGATCGCGAAGGCTCTTTCCAGAGACGCGCGGATCCTGATTATGGACGAGCCGACAGCGTCTCTCTCCAGAAGAGAGTGTGAAGAACTGTATCAGATCACGGAGAGACTGAGGGATGAGGGAGTTTCCATCATCTTTATCACACATAAGTTTGAAGATATGTATCGGCTGGCGTCGAGAGTCACTGTTTTCCGTGATTCCAAGTACATAGGATGCTGGGATGTGGACAAGATCTCAAATCAGAAGCTGATCGCGGCGATGGTCGGACGTGAACTGACGCAGATGTATCCGCCCAAAAATGCAAAGATCGGAGAGACGATACTGAAAGTCAAAAATATCTCAAAGGAAGGCTATTTTAAGAATGTTTCCTTTGATGTGAGAAAAGGCGAGATCCTGGCGCTTACCGGACTGGTTGGCGCAGGGCGTACCGAGGTCTGCCAGAATATTTTCGGGATCATGAATCCGGACAGCGGATCCATCGAGTTCGAGGGCAAAGAAGTCAGGATCAAGAGCCCTATCGATGCGCTGAAGCTGGGGATCGGCCTTCTTCCCGAGGACAGACAGACGCAGGGACTGATCAATGAACTTCCGATTTATCAGAACGTTTCTTCCGCTAATATGGGCAAGTTCATCAAAGGCGGAAAACTGGATGTAAGTTCAGAAGAGAAGACAGCGATCGAGCTGTGCCAGAAGATCCAGCTGAAGGCAAAAGATATCAGCGCACCGCCGTCCTCTCTGTCAGGAGGTAACCAGCAGAAGGTCGTATTCGCGAAACTTCTGAACTGTGACCTGAAGGTCCTGATTCTGGACGAGCCTACAAAAGGTATCGACGTCGGAGCGAAATATTCGATCTATGAGATCATGAATGAACTGACAGCGAACGGGTACGCGATCATCATGGTATCCTCGGAAATGCCGGAAGTGCTCGGAATGGCTGACCGGATCGTGGTCATGAGGAACGGCCGTGTCGCAGGACAGTTCGAATCGGACGGAACGACTCAGGAGATGATCCTGGAGGCGTCCCTGAAACATGACGATAAACATGAAGATGGGAGGGCGAGCTGAGAATGGGAGCAAATAAGAACAAATCAATGGTTTCCAGAATTACAGAGAGCCGTAACTTCGGTCTCATCCTTGGACTCATCGTGATTTTGATCATTGCAGCGATCATCACGCCATCCATGTACTCTGTAAATTCTATCATAAGCATGCTGCAGAACAATGCGGTGTACGGTCTGCTGGCTGTCGGTGAGATGATGGTCATCCTTACCGGAGGAATCGACATCTCTATCGGAGCAACGCTTTCCTTAAGCGGAGTTGTGTGCTGCCGCCTGATGGCGGAAAACCCGGATGTACCGTCAATCGTATGGATCCTGCTGGCACTGGTGATCGGCATCATCTGCGGCGCGTTCAACGGTCTGCTCGTAGGATATTTCAGGATGGTGCCCATGATCGCGACTCTTGGCACGATGTATGCGTTTCGTGGATTCTCCTTCCTGTTCAGCGGCGGACAGTGGTGGTTCCCGCATCAGTTTACCGAGGGGTACCAGGCATTTGCTACAAAGAGGATCATAGGGGTACCCTCTATATTATGGATACTGATCGTCGTGTTCATTCTGGCGATCATCTTCCTGGGATATACGAGAAGAGGGCGCCGGATCTACGCGATCGGTACAAACAGAGAGTCCTCTCAGGTCGCAGGTATCAAGGAGGCGAGAGTTACATTCCTCGCGATGACGATCTGCGGTATGCTCGCAGGACTTGCAGGAATGCTTTATACGGCTAACTACGCGACCTGCAGCTACATGATCGGAGACTCCTATGAGATGACGGCGATTGCGATCTGTATCCTCGGCGGAGTAAGCATCACTGGCGGAAGAGGCAAAGTGGACGGCGTCATCATTGGTTTCGTCATGATGGCGGTCATCACATACTTTATCAGTCTCCTCCCGGGACTGAGCGTATGGTCTGACGCAATCCAGGGTGCGATCATCATTGCAGCCGTTGCCCTGAACATCTTTACTGAACGCTCTGCTGCGAAGCGGGCTCTGAAAGAAAGGAGTGCTTTGATCTGATGAGTGGAGAAAAAAATACAAACACGGCTCCCGCAAGGGATCTTACAGTAAAACAGGGATTTAACCTTGGAAGGTTTTTAGTAAGTTGGGAGATGGTTCTGGTCTATATCCTGATTCTGATCAATGTGGTCCTGATGGTGAGCAGGCCGAACCTGTATTTTAACCCGGGTACGATCCAGTCCATCATCCAGTCAGGAATGGATGTGTGTCCACTGGTTCTAGGCATGATCCTGATCCTGATGCTCGGAGACATTGACGTTTCTGTTGCGGCGAACATGATCTTCGCCTCCATGGCGACAGGACTTTGCTGCCAGTCCGGCGTGCCGGTGATCTTAAGTGTGCTCATCGGTATCCTGGCGGGCGCGGTCTGCGGTGCGTTTAACGGATTCTGCGTCGCGTACATCGGAATGCCGGCGGTTATCGTGACCATCGCCACTTCCATGCTCTTCCGGGGGATCGTCAAGATTGTTCTCGATGTAAATGTTTTGAAGGTATTCCCGAGTTTCTATACATCAGTTGCATGGCTGAACATCGCGGGGATCCCACTGGCACTGATTCTCTTCCTGATCATGGGTGCAGTATTTATCTTTATACTCCAGAAATCCAGATTCGGAAGAAAACTCTACATCATCGGAAATAACGCGACATGCGCGCAGTATTCCGGTATTGATGTGAAGAAGACAAAACTTATCGTGTTTATCATTATGGGTGCTATGTGCGGAGTTGCCTCCATCTTCTTCGTAGGACGTATGGGCGGCAGCGTATCTTCCACAATGGGTACAGGCTATGAGATGACGGCGATCGCGATCTGTGTTCTCGGCGGCGTGTCCACCAACGGCGGGCGCGGAAAGGTTTACGGCCCGATCATCGCGACGCTGATCATGGCATTCCTTACATATACACTTGGTCTTCTGGGAGTGGACGCCAATACGAGAAAGATCGTGACAGGCTTTATCCTGATCATTGCAGTGCTGATCCCGAACATTAACAAACAGCTTCTGGACAGCCTGAAATTGAAATTTATTTACAAAGGAAACAAGAATGTTGAGGCGCTGAACGTTAAGACGGCCAAAGAGATTAAGGCACTGAAAGAGACGATCGCGGAGACGAGAAAAGACAGCTCCCTGAGCGAATCTGACAAGAGCGCAAAGATCAAGAAGTGCGAGGACAAGATCGCTTCCCTGCAGAAGAAATGCAAAGAACAGACCGAGGTATGGCTGGCTGAGCAGAGGGAAGACCAGAAAAATGCGAAGGAGCGCTTTGCGGCAAAGTAAATGCGATATAAACAGCAGATGGCTGTTTATAATAAAAGAGGCAGAAAAAGGGACTGCCAAGAAGAAAAGGAGGAAAGTAATATGAAAAACTGGAAAAGACTGGCGGCAATGGGGATGAGCGCGGCTATGCTCGTATCACTGGCAGGGTGCAGCACCACGACATCGACAGGTGACACCGGAGATGCAGCAGCAGGCGGCGACGCTGCTGCAACGATAGACAGCAGCGGAGGCGGCGGAGACCTGGAAGGTGCTCACGTGTTCATGTTCAAATCCACAGGAAACTCTTTCGGTGATCTGATGTACGAAGGATTCTCAGAGTACCTTGAGGCGAAAGGCGAGACCACAAGCTATCAGAGCCCGGCTGAGACGACGGTCGCTGCACAGGTTCAGATGCTGGATGAGCTGATCACACAGAACGTTGCTTCCATCACGATTTCCACAAACGGTGACGCGGGATATGACGAGGTGTTCAAGAGAGCTCAGGATGCGGGGATCCCGATCATATCCGTAGACTCCGAGGCAAATCCGGAGTACCGAATCTGCCATGTGAACCAGGCTGAAGTACAGGCGATCGGTTCCTATCTCGTACAGGCAGGCGTGCTGATCACTCTCGGTGTTGACTATCCGGGAGACGGACTGATGGAAGAGACTCTTCAGACTGAACTTGCAAACTATTCAGGCGATGAGATCAAACTGGGCGTTCTTTCCGCATCTATCGATACACCGGTACAGAACTCCTGGATCGACGCAATGAGAGTTGAACTTGAGAAAGATATGTACGCAGGCAAGGTAAGCCCGGATCTCGATATCAAATATGGTAACGACGACCTGACAGAGTCCACGACACAGGCTCAGGCATTCATCGCTGAGAACTCCGTTGACTGTATCATTTCCCCGACGACAGTTGGTATCGCAGCAGCAGGACAGGCTCTGAAATCAGCGAGCAGCGACATCGAGCTGACAGGACTTGGTATTCCGTCTGAGATGCAGTCCTTCATGCCGAACAGCGCAGACGAGAACGCATTTGATTATGTTTGCCCGTACATGATGCTGTGGGATGTTATCCACCTTGGAGCAGTTGCAGGCGCAGCACAGTATGCAGCAATGAACGACGGATTTGACGGAACAGTAGGTTCTTCCTTCGAAATGGACGCATTCCGTGACTACGAAGCTGCTACATATGAAGCATATGAGAGCGGCGACGGAACAGCAGTTCTCGCAGGCGAGCCGTTCATCTTCTCCAAAGACAACATGGAAGAGTGGATTGACGTTCTGTAAAAAATACCGGAATGTGACAAAGGGGTCAGGCCCCTTTGCAAAAGGGTCAGGTATAGATGAAATCTGTGTATGCTGACAGTAAAGAACAGAAGTTAGGAACAGGCAGGATATTTTCCTGCCTGTTCTTTATGTTTTTTCAGGGAATATAATGTATAATAAATCAGAATGAAAAGGATACAGGACCGGTTTGGAGTTTAAAATATTGAAGAAAAGAAATTTTACAAAGAAAGAGAAAGAACGGATCAGATTATATATAGAAGCGGGACTTGCAGTATTTCTGGTAGCGGCGCTTGCCTTTGCGGGGGGCGCGGATGCTTTTACAGAACGGGAAGAGGCGCAGGGGAATGCGGTGAGTGAGTCCGGGATTGAGGGCTCGGAAGGAGAGGATTCTGGATCGGGAAAAATTGCTGCGGATGATGAGCGTGCAGAGTCGGAAGAATCTTCAGTTTCAGCCGAGAATGAAGGACAGTACCCCATTATGGGCGACAGCGATATCACAGTGCAGGAGATGGTGGATTATTTCAATGATTCCGGAGAGACTTATCCTTCGGAAGAACTGTCAGAAGGCGGAGCAGATTCCATTGAGACCTTCTGCCAGATCTACTATGACGAGGCGTCAGCGGAAGGCGTGCGCCCGGAGGTGGCTTTTGCCCAGACCATGAAGGAGACAGGGTTTCTTCAATATGGAGGCGACGCTTCCATAGAGCAGTTCAACTTTGCGGGGCTGGGGACGACCGGAGGCGGAGTCCCGGGAAATTCCTATCCTGACGTCCGCACAGGAGTGCGTGCGCAGATCCAGCATCTCAAGGCTTATGCGACGACGGACGCCCTGGAACAGGAATGCGTGGATGACAGGTATGAGTATGTGAAGAAAGGCGCAGCACCCTACGTGGAATGGCTGGGGCAGCAGGAGAATCCGGAAGGAGTCGGCTGGGCGACGGGAGAGAATTACGGGTACGATATCGTGGAGATGATACAGGATATGCAGGAAGAGTAACAGGGCGTTGAGATAATTACGACAGCAGGAGGAATTGTTTTATTGTAATTGAAAGTAAATATGTGCTATGATATAGAAAATTTAAAGGTGTGGGGGCCGAGGACCCCTTTATAGATGATCATAGCGGCAGTATTATACTGAATGTGAAAAAGAGTGAACGGAAAAAGATACTGAAAGAGGAAGGATATGTTGGATTACACGAAAAGCTGAGAGAAGAGATAAAGAGATTTACAATGATGAGCAATGTCTTTCTGCCGGTGGTGCTGGAGGATGAAGGATCCTGTGAGCACATCCTCCGTATTCTGACGGGAATAGAGGACTTGAAGATCATTTCTTCAAAAACCCAGTATGCCATTTCAAAAACTGCATCACACGATGCGAGGCTGGATTCAATATCCGAGGACGATAAGAGCAGGATCTTTGTGATCGAGATCCATAATGAGGATGACCCGGATGTCCCAAGGAGAATGCGTTTTTACGGAGCAATGGCAGACAGTGATTTCCTGGATAAAGGGAGCGGATATGAGGAACTGCCTGAAAGGTATATGATCTACATCAGCGAAACTGATATCTGGAAAAAGGGGAGAACAAGATATCATGTAGGAAAGTATCTGGAGGATTATGATGAAAAATATTCCGATGGGGAACATATTCTCTATGTGAATACAGAAATAGATGACGGCTCCAGAACGGCGAAACTGATGAAATATTTTATGACGGCTGACCCGGATGATAACAGCGAGGGGAGACTGTCGGAGAGAGTGCATTATCTGAAGTGCGAGGAAGGAGGAGTACAGGAGATGTGTAAAGTAACAGAATCTATATGGCAGGACGGTTGGAAGGATGGAGAGAGATTCGGGATTCTTACCGGGAAAATGGAGGCGGCGTTCAATCTGGAAGAAATGGGCATGAATGTGGAAAAGATCGCAGAGGCTGTCGGAGAAAACGTCGCCACTGTGAGAGAATGGCTTAAAGAAGATGAGTCGGTGTAAAATATAAAAATCACAGAGATTTTTGATTGATACCTGACCGGCGCCTGCTATAACCCTGTAATCCAGGCAGTTCTTAAGATTATCTAAATATCTTGACAAATCAGCAGCTTACGTCTATAGTATTTGATAGTTAATTTTTTGTTAACATATCTGTAAAAGGTGCTGAGGAAGATGAGTACATCGTCACTGCCGACAGAGAGGACTGCCCGGGGAGTTCCCGGCTGGAAGGCGGTCCGGGAAAAGGATGATGGAAGGTAGCTTCTGAACCGGATATCTGAAAAATCGGAGCTGTCCATGGGGAAAAGGCCTGGAGAACATTTCCGAGGGATAGGATATCCCGTAGTGGTCCACGTTACAGGACCGGAGAGATGCGTATGCGCGGGGGGCGCTGAAAGTGATGAAAGCGCTGAAAATATATTGCAGCGGCTTAAATGCAAGGCACGGCGTGCAGCATTTTAGAAAGTATACGCATGAAATAAGGTGGTACCGCGGAATTTTCGCCCTTTACAGAAGTAAAGGGCTTTTTCTTTGGGAAAAAGTGTGAAAAAACCGTGAACACAGATACGGCGGAAACGGCAGAGAGACCGGGCAGCCTGTGAAGTGACAGTAAAATTTATGAGGGCGAACAAGGAGGAAACGATGAGCAAGGAATTGGAAAAGACTTATGATCCGAAGAAGATCGAGAAAAAACTGTACGATAAATGGTGTGAGAACAAGTATTTCCACGCCGAGGTGGACCGGAGCAGAAAACCGTTCACAACGGTAATGCCGCCTCCGAACATCACTGGAAAGCTTCACATGGGCCATGCTCTGGACAACACGCTTCAGGATATCCTGATCCGTTATAAGAGAATGGAAGGATACAATGCCCTGTGGATCCCCGGAACAGACCATGCGGCGATCTCCACAGAGGTAAAGGTGACCAACCAGCTTAAAGAAGAGGGAATCGACAAGAAAGAGCTGGGAAGAGAAGGCTTCCTGAAGAGAACCTGGCAGTGGAAAGAGGAGTACGCGGGAACGATCGAGGAACAGCTGAAGAAACTGGGCGTATCCTGTGACTGGGACAGAGAGCGTTTTACCATGGACGAGGGATGTTCCAAAGCTGTTGAAGAAGTCTTCATTAATTTATATAAGAAGGGATACATTTACAAAGGATCCAGGATCATCAACTGGTGCCCAAAATGTAAGACATCCCTTTCCGATGCGGAAGTAGTGCATGAGGACCAGGAAGGACACTTCTGGCATATCAAATATCTGATCGTTGGAACGGACCGGTTCCTTGAGATCGCGACCACACGTCCGGAGACCATGTTGGGAGATACGGCGATCGCGGTACACCCGGATGACGAGAGATACAAAGACATTGTAGGAAAGAACGTGATCCTTCCTCTGGTAGGCCGTGAGATCCCGATCGTGGCGGACTACTATGTGGACAAAGAATTCGGAACCGGCGCCGTGAAGATCACACCGGCTCATGATCCGAATGACTTTGAGGTAGGAAAACGCCACAACCTGGAAGAGATCAATATCATGAACGACGACGCCACGATCAATGAGAATGGCGGAAAATACGCGGGAATGGACCGCTATGAGGCGAGAAAAGCGATCGTGAAAGATCTGGAGGAACAGGGATATCTTGTAAAGGTTGTTCCTCACATGCATGCGGTCGGAACTCATGACAGATGCGGTACTACTGTGGAGCCTCTGATCAAGCAGCAGTGGTTCGTGAAGATGGAAGAACTGGCAAAACCGGCGATCGCGGCTCTGGAAAAAGGCGAGCTCAGGTTTGTGCCGGAGCGGTTCAACAAGATCTACCTTCACTGGCTGGAGAACATCAAGGACTGGTGCATCTCCCGTCAGATCTGGTGGGGACACAGGATCCCGGCATATTACTGCGATGAATGCGGTGAAGTGGTTGTCTCAAAGGGAATGCCAGAGAAGTGTCCGCACTGCGGATGTACTCACTTTACACAGGATGAGGACACGCTGGACACCTGGTTCTCATCTGCCCTGTGGCCGTTCTCCACGCTGGGATGGCCGGAGCACACAGAGGATTACGATTACTTCTATCCTACAGACGTGCTGGTGACAGGATACGACATTATTTTCTTCTGGGTGATCCGAATGGTATTCTCCGGATATGAACACACCGGAAAGGCTCCGTTCAACACGGTGCTGATCCACGGTCTGGTGAGAGATTCTCAGGGGCGTAAGATGAGTAAGTCCCTTGGAAACGGTATCGATCCGCTGGATATCATTGACAAGTACGGCGCGGATGCGCTGAGGCTGACCCTCGTCACCGGAAATGCTCCGGGAAATGACATGCGTTTCTACAACGAGAGAGTAGAAGCCAGCCGTAACTTTGCAAATAAAGTATGGAATGCGTCACGTTTCATCCTGATGAACATGCAGGATGAGACTGTCAGCGAACCGGACCACAGCCTGTTCAACGCGGCGGATAAGTGGATCCTTTCCAGAGTGAACACGCTGGCAAAAGACGTGACGGAGAATATGGATAAATTCGAGCTGGGTATCGCGGTACAGAAAGTTTACGACTTTATCTGGGAAGAGTTCTGCGACTGGTATGTTGAACTGGCGAAGTACCGCATTTACCATGCGGAGGAAGACAAAGCGTCCGCAGACTGTGTACTCTGGGTGCTGAAGACAGTCCTGGGGCAGGCGCTCAAGCTCCTGCACCCGTTCATGCCGTTCATCACAGAGGAGATTTACAGCGCGCTTGTACCGGAGGAGGAGTCCCTGATGATGTCCACCTGGCCGGAGTACAAAGACGAGTGGAATTTCCCGGCAGACGAGAACGTGATGGAACATGTGAAAGCAATCACAAGAGGCATCCGCAATACCCGTTCTGAAATGGATGTGCCCAATAGCAGAAAGACAAAAGTCTATGTTGTCTGTGAGGACAAAGAGATCAGCGCCGGTATCGAAGGGATGAAAGATTCTGTGATGCCGCTGATGATGGCAAACGATATCATCATCAGCGAGACAAAGCAGGGTGTGGATGACAGCGCGGTTTCTGTCGTCGTGCCGGACGCGGTAGTCTATCTGCCGATGGAAGAGCTGGTTGACTTCGAACAGGAACGCGAGAGGCTGAAAAAGGAAGAAGAGAGACTGACAAAAGAGATCAAGCGGGCAGAGGGGATGCTCGCAAACGAAAAATTCGTGAGCAAGGCTCCTGAGGCGAAAGTGCAGGAGGAACGCGACAAGCTGGAGAAATATACCCAGATGCTCGCTCAGGTAAAAGAGAGGATGGCAGGCCTGCAAAAATAAGGCCTGCAGGTTAGAAAAGAGGTCATAAATGAAACGCATTCATATCAGAAAGCCTGATATTAAGGGATTTTTTGTCAAAGTCAGACATCTGAAGAAAGAAGATATAAAGAGACACTTTAAAGAGAAAAAGGAGCGGCGTCAGAAGATCCTGGAAGAGCGCCGGAACAGCAAGACAGCAAAAATGCTGCAGCCGGTGTACAAATGGATGAACCGGCTGTCTCTTCCGCTGCATTTCCTGCTCGCCTGCGTCATCAATTTTCTCATTGAGCTGATATCCAGACTTTCCTTTTTCGAGGCATGGGGCTATATGGTGGGAACGCCGCTGGTATTTCTGTATAATGCGTTTTTGATCTTCGCGACATTTTCCATCGTGTATCTGGTGCGAAGAAGGACATTCGCCAGGATCCTGCTCAGTGTATTCTGGCTGTTCCTCGGAACCTGCAACGGATATCTTCTGACTAAGAGGGTGACGCCCTTCAATGCGCAGGACCTGAAGGTGCTGTCGGATGCTCTGGAACTGACTGGGAATTATTTTAATGCGTTCGAACTGGTGATGATTATTATCGGAGTTGTGGCGCTTATTTTGTGGATCGTATCCATGTGGCGCCGGGGCGGACAGTTTACCGGGAAGATGCACCGGATCATCGCCCTGTGCGGTGTCGTGGCGTCTTTTGCACTGTGTATCGTGCTGACAAATGTGGCGGTGGACCGGCGGGTGATCTCCAATTATTTTGGAAATATCGCGTTCGCCTATGAAGACTATGGATTCCCTTACTGCTTCTCGGCCAGCCTGTTCAATACGGGGATCAATGAGCCTGCCGGATACAGCAAGGAGATGATGGCTCAGATCAGCAATAACGGCGAGATCACGAAGAGCGAGACGGGAAGATCTGAGGATGAACTGCCGAATATCATGTTCGTTCAGCTTGAGTCTTTTTTTGACCCGACAGAGGTGGAGTGGCTCCGGTTCTCGGAGGACCCGATCCCGAACCTAAGAAAGCTGTTCAGTGAATATTCGACGGGATACTTCAAAGTGCCCTCGGTGGGAGCCGGAACGGCAAACACCGAGTTCGAGGTGCTAACGGGGATGAGCATGCGTTTCTTCGGACCGGGAGAGTACCCGTACAAGACATATGCGAAGACCAATGTGCTGGAGAGTGCGGCGACCGCGTTGACCAGTCTGGGATACGGAGCGGAGGCACTCCATAATAATGGAGGAAACTTCTACAGCCGTGCCCAGGTTTTCAATCACATGGGATTTGACCATTATACCAGCAAGGAGTTCATGAACATCCTTCAGACAACGCCGAAGGGATGGGCGACGGACGATATCCTTGTGCCGAACATCATGGATTCCATGGATACCACTGAGGGACGGGATTTTGTGTTTACCATCAGCGTGCAGGGACACGGAGATTACCCCACCGAGCCTACGCTTGAAAATCCGGAGATCATCGTCAGCGGTGTGGAGGATGAAGGAAAGCGCAATGCCTGGGAGTATTACGTGAATGAGGTCCACGAGATGGATAAGTTCGTGGGCGAACTGATTGGGGCGGTAGAGTCCAGAGATGAGCCCACGGTGCTGGTGTTCTACGGAGATCATCTGCCGACTATGGATCTGGAGGCAAAGGACTTAAAGAGCAGATATCTTTACAATACGAATTATGTGATCTGGGACAACATCGGACTGGAGAAGCAGGACGGCAATATCGCGGCGTACCAGATCATGGCGGATGTGTTTGAACAGCTTGATATCCATTCGGGAACCGTGTTCAACTACCATCAGGAGAGACGCCAGACGAAGAATTATCTGGCGGATCTGGAACTGTTACAGTACGATATCATGTACGGAGAGCAGTATGTCTATGAAGAGAGCGGAGCGCCGATCACCGAAGGGCATATGGTGATGGGAGTGAAGGATGCTCATATCACAGACCTTGTGACGCAGACGGACGGAACGTACAGTGTGTACGGGGATAACTTTACGAAACAGAGCAAGGTCTATATCAATGGAGAGAAACAGACCACAAAATTCCTGAACAATACCCGGCTGGATCTGAAAGAATCCGAGCTGAACGACGGCGATACCGTATTGGTAGCTCAGGTCGGCTCCAGCAACACCATCTTCCGGACGACAAAGACTTATGAATACCGGGAGGGTAAACTGGCGGAACTGCCGGATGATCCGAACGCAGTGGAGAACGGAAGGCAGGCATTCGTGAGCACAGAGGAAGAACAGGAAGAATGACAGAAGGATGACCATGCAGGAAAAATGTATGTCATATGATGAAGCAGTAAAATATATACTGGATATCCCGAGATTTACAAAGAAGAATAACGCGGTCCATACGAAGACATTTCTGAAATATCTCGGGAACCCGCAGGAGGATTTGAAGATCCTCCATGTGGCGGGGACCAACGGAAAGGGTTCCGTGTGCGTTTATCTCGACGCCATGCTGCGGTCGGAGGGGAAGCACACGGGACTGTTCACGTCTCCCCATCTGGAACGGGTGAACGAGAGGATCGTCATCGACGGGAAGCAAATCGGAGACGGAGAGTTTGAACAGATCTTTCGTGAGACCCTGTCAGCCGTGAGGAGAATGCAGGAGGATGGGATGCCCCATCCGACGTTTTTTGAATTTCTCTTCGGGATGGCGCTGCTCGCGTTTGGCAAAGCGGGCGCGGAGTACGCGGTGCTTGAGACCGGGCTGGGGGGGAGGCTGGACGCCACCAACGCGGTGGAACATCCGCTGGCGTCTGTGATCACCTCCATCGGCATGGACCACATGGAATATCTGGGAGATTCGCTGGAAAAGATCGCCGGTGAGAAGGCCGGGATCATCAAACCGGGTGTGCCCGTTTTCTATGCGCAGACCTGTGAGGAGAGCGACCGCGTGATCCGTCAGACGGCGGAGAAGCGGCACTGTTTCTGTAAAAAAATCGGGAAAGATGCGTACGAAATTCTCGGAATCGAGGACAAACATATTGCATTTTCCTGTGCGAATGCTTATTATGGAAATACCACGTGGAAGCTGAATAACATCGGCGTCTACCAGCCGGGCAACGCGATGCTGGCAATGGAAGTCATGCGTTTTCTCTTCGGAGATGCAGGGCATCCGCAACTGTGGCGGACCGCTCTGGCTGAAGTAAAGTGGGCGGGCAGGATGGAAGAGATCCTGCCGGATATCTATGTGGACGGGGCGCACAATATCAGCGCCGTGGAAGCCTTTGCAGAAAGCGTGCCCGACAGCGGAAAGGGGAATGTGATCCTTTTCTCCGCGGTGAGGGACAAGGAATACCCAGAGATGATCGCCTGCCTGTGCAGAAACGTGCAGGCGGATCTTTACGTGGTCACACAGATCGGGGACAGGCGCGCCGCCGGGGCGGAGGCGCTGGGAAAGCTCTTTGAAGAGTATACGGACCGGCCAGTCGTCGTGAAAGAATCGGTGAAGGATGCCCTCAGATACGTGATGGAAAACCGGAAGGGACGCACAGTCTGCTGTCTGGGGTCCCTCTATCTGACGGGAGAGATAAAAGGATTGATCCGGGAGGTCAAACAAGATGCTGAACTATGAAGAAGAGATAAAGAAATTCAAACCGTGTCTTGAGGTGGAGGATATCGAGGAGGCGGTCTACCAGGAAGACCTGTCCGACATGACGGATCTTCTGCGGGAAGTTATGGATAAGAAGCAGTAGATAGTTACGAGTTCCACTCGCACTCAGGAACAGGAAAATGCCTCTTACATGTAAGCATGACGCTTCATTTTCCTGTTCCTGAGTACGGTGTGAACTGTAACACTAGATGAACAGGAAAGATAATGGTGGGTATAAATGAATTATGCGAAAAAGATCATATACCAGTCCAACTACTGGTATAATGACGGCCTGAAGAAAGCCAAGGTCAGGGATATGTCCGGCGCGATCATTTCTCTGAAGCGCAGTCTGCAGTATAACAGGGAGAATATTGCGGCCAGAAATCTTCTCGGGCTTGTCTACTACGGCATAGGGGAAGTGGCGGAAGCGCTGGTGGAGTGGATCATCAGCAAGAATTTCCGGCCCAGGGATAATATTGCGAATGACTATATAAGGGAAGTGCAGAATTCTGCCAATGAGCTGGAGATCATCAATCAGGCGGTGAAGAAATATAATCAATGCGTTGAGTACTGCCAGCAGAACAGTGAAGATCTGGCAGTCATTCAATTAAAGCAGGTTATTACGTCCCATCCGACTTTCCTGAGAGCACATCAGCTGCTGGCGCTTCTGTACCTGCACGATGGTCAGTACGCAAAGGCGAAACAGGTTCTTCGGGCGGCGAGAAAACTGGATACGACCAACGAGACGACACTGCGGTATCTTCATGAACTGACGAGGCAGCGGACCCGGAAGGGACGCCGCAGTGCGGCTGCAGAGCGCAGAAAGAAGAGCGATGCTGTGGAATACAGTATGGGAAACGAGACGATCATCCAGCCCAGACACTCGGCTCTGAAGGAGTTGGCGAGCCATCTGGCTGTGGCAAATCTTTTTGTCGGCGCGGTGATCGGGGCGGCTCTGATCTGGTTTCTGGTAGCTCCGGCGGTGAACCAGTCCAGATCTGAACGTCTGAATGACCAGATGAGGGAGTACAGCGAGCAGATCAACTCTCTGGAAGCGCAGGTCAGCGCCCAGACAAGGACCCTGGACAATTACCGGGCAGCAGGGAAAGAGACCGAGGCAGACGCACAGCAGGCTCAGAATACGGCGGAAAGCTATGAGAATCTGATGACAGTCTCTGATCAGTATAATTCTGGAGAATATACAAATGCTACAATGGCGGATACACTGCTCAGCGTAAACCGGGACAGCCTGGGTGATAATGGCAAAGCTCTCTGTGATGAATTAAGAGAATCAATCTATCCCGGAGCGTGCGACAGCTACTTCTCTTCAGGGACGGAGGCACTGGCATCTGAAGATTATGAGAGTGCGGTGGAAAATCTGGCGAAGGTCGTGCGCATGGACCAGGAATACAATGATGGCCAGGCGGTCTATAACCTGGCACAGGCTTACCAGGGAAGTGGAGACAATGAAAATGCGGTGAAATATTACCAGATGATTATTGAGAACTTCTCTGATTCCGAGTATGTGCAGGACGCCCGGGAAAATTATGATGCACTTTCGGGAGCAGGAAACGGTGACAGTAATGCTTCCGGAGATGACAGCGACGATGGCGGATCTGCAGATTCCGGCAATGCGGAAGGATAAAATATAGTAGAATTGAATTAATTTCCTGAACAGAATTAATTATATCTTCATAAAATACAAAAGAAAAGGATATGCAGAGATGCATATCCTTTTTTCGCTGTTGTTCGTACAATTCGGACAACGCTGTTAATTGGTGCCGTGTACCTTGTACAAGGTACACGGCACCAATTAAAAAAACCAGAGGAGGAGTAGTATGAAATATCAGGTTCAGGAGAACTGTCTGACAATTTATCTTCCCCGCGAGGTGGACCACCACAACGCGGAGGAGATGAAGCGGGAGGCGGACGCGGTGATCGACAGGAACCACATTAAATATGTAATCTTTGATTTTGAGAAAACGGATTTCATGGACAGTTCGGGAATAGGGGTTATCATGGGAAGGTATAAGACGATATGCCTGATCGGGGGAGAGATCTGGGCAGTGCATGCAAACGCGCGGATCAGGAAGATACTGACGCTGTCAGGGGCGGCAAAAATAATGCAGATATATGATGAGGAGGACAAGGTATGAAAAATACGAATGAAATGGAAATCAGGTTTGACAGCAGATCGGTAAACGAGGGATTTGCAAGGGTGGCAGTGGCATCTTTCATGACTCAGCTCAATCCCACTGTGGAGGAGGTGGCGGATGTAAAGACGGCGGTGTCCGAGGCAGTGACCAATTCTATCATCCATGGGTATGAAAATGAAATACATAAAGTGAGTATACGCTGCAGGATTGAGGACAATGTTTTTACTGTGGAGGTGTGCGACAAGGGCAGGGGAATCGAAAATATCGAGGAAGCCATGCGCCCCATGTTTACAACAAAGCCGGAACAGGATCGGTCCGGCATGGGATTTGCCTTTATGGAGGCTTTCATGGATACAGTGGAGGTGGAATCTGAGCCGGGGAAAGGAACGAAGGTGAAGATGAAAAAAACGGTCGGAAAAGGAAGGGAGATATGGACCACACAATCGCTTTGATCAAGAGATCACACGACGGGGATAAAGAGGCGAGAGAGCAGCTTGTGGAGGAAAATGTAGGACTTGTCTGGTGCGTTGTCAAGCGGTTTTACGGCCGGGGAACAGACGCGGAGGATCTCTTCCAGATCGGCAGTATCGGCCTTCTGAAAGCGATAGATAAGTTCGATTTGTCCTATGATGTGAAGTTCTCTACCTATGCGGTTCCCATGATCTCCGGCGAGATCAAGCGGTTCCTTCGGGATGACGGCATGATTAAGGTCAGCCGGTCACTGAAGGAACTCGCCTATAAAAGCGTACAGGCCAGGGAAAAACTGACAGATAGTCTGGGGCGGGAGCCGACTCTGGAGGAGCTGGCAGAGGAAACCGGGGTGGATAAGGAAGAGATCGTCCAGGCGATGGAGGCAGGCGGCGAGGTGGAATCCCTCTACCGGCCAATCCATCAGAAAGAAGGCAGCGAGATCCGTCTGCTGGACCGGATTGAAGAGCGGGAGCGCAGGGAAGAGAAGATCCTTGACACAATGGTCTTAAAACAGCTGTTGGAAACACTTGACGCAAAGGAAAGGCAGCTGATCTATCTGAGATATTTTGCGGACAGGACTCAGTCGGACGTGGGGAAGATCATGGGAATCTCTCAGGTGCAGGTGTCCAGGATGGAAAAACGGATCATTGAAAATCTGAGGAGGAAGAGTTCCTGAATAAATTTACCCGGAAATCCAGATACTACACATCATAAAAATGAGCCGGTCCATAAGCGTCATAAGACAGTGAGATCAGATGGCGGGATCCGGCGGAAAGGACAGGTGGAACATATGGATGAAGGGCGGAAAAAAGTGTGGATCTGTCTTCTTGTCATTGTGCTGGCGGCTGTGGTCATCGGGATCCTCTACTACCTGAGCACGCCTTCGGCACAGAGCAGTGAAGGCTTTCTAATCATGGCGCCGGAGGTGGAGAACTATGCCGGATAAAACAGCAGGACAGAAGAAAGCGCCTTCAGACACACAGATCCGCAGACAGGATATCCTCTATATAAAAGGGGACCGGGACGTGGAGGTAAGCAAAAAGTCAGTGACCCTGAACGACATACTGACGATGGAGTGCAGCGACAGGCAGATCCTGAACAGCATCAAAAAAATGCGCCTTCTTCAGATCAAAAAAGGAGGGCAGCAGAGATATGTGGTGTCAGTGCTGAAGATCATTTCCCTGATCCATGAGAGATATCCGGACGTCATCGTGCAGAATCTGGGAGAGTCAGATATCATCATCACATACGAGGAACAGAAGCAGAGCGGAAAGTTCCTGCATATCGCTAAGGCGGCGTTTGTCGCGGTGGTCACGTTCTTCGGCGCGGCCTTTTCTATCATGGCTTTCAACAACGATGTGGACGTGACCCGGCTGTTCGGACAGATCTACGAGCTGGTCACCGGGCAGGAGACGAACGGGTTCACAGTTCTGGAAATTTCCTACTCCATCGGCATCACGATCGGGATCCTCGTCTTCTTCAACCACTTTGGAAAGAAGCGTTTTACCGTAGATCCCACGCCTATGGAGGTGCAGATGCGGCTCTATGAAAATGATATCCAGACGACGCTGATCGAGGATTCTGCGCGGAAAGGAGAGGAGATCGATGTGGATAGTAACGGCATGGGCGGAACAGATACTTCTGGCAGTGATCGGACTTAGCGGCGGCGTTGCGGTCGCCGCCGGTCTTTTTGCCTTTATCGTGGAACTGGGAGTGGTGGCGGACTTTGCGGACCGGACCCACACAGCGGAGCATATCATGTTTTATGAGGATTGCGTGGCACTCGGCGGAATCCTGGGGAATCTGGTCTATGTTTTCAGGATCAGCCTTCCCCTGGGAACGCCTTTGCTGGCGGTGATCGGTCTTTTCTCCGGAATCTTCGCGGGATGCTGGGCAATGGCGCTGGCGGAGATCCTGAACGTATTCCCGGTCTTTATGCGGCGGATCAAGATCGTCCGCTATGTCAGCGTGTTTGTGGTAAGCATGGCGCTGGGGAAAGGGCTGGGGGCACTGCTGTTCTTTGGGCAGAGGTGGTAGGAGTGTATCGCCTGACACTCCTGCAGGTAAAGAATAGAAGAAGTAAAAACTATGAAAAAGGTCGAACGCTATTTCTATCCAGCAGTGTTTACTTATGAGACGGGACAAGAGATTCCTGCTCCGACCCGCCTTTCAGATGTTGATACAAAGGAAAATGAGCGCGTCGTACTTGTGGATGTCTATATGCCTTCTATACGGATGGCCCAGGTGAATCGTTCTGTGAATCGTACGGTAACACTTCCGGCATGGCTCAATGCGGCCGCCCTGGAAAGAAATGTAAATTTTTCGCAGATCCTTCAGGATGCTCTGAAAGAAAAACTTCATCTCAGATAGAATGAAAAAAGCTGCCGGTAAATACAAAACCGACAGCTTTCTCCATGTATTACTTCACCAACGTCCAGATCCAGTACAAAAACCCCAGCGCCCAGCTTGTAAAGATCCCGTACAGGATCACCGGCCCGGCGATGGTGAAAATCTTGCACCCGATGCCGAAGACCTGCCCCTCCTTCTTGTACTCGATCGCCGGCGCCGCCACAGAGTTGGCGAATCCTGTGATGGGAACGAGAGCGCCGGCGCCGCCCCATTTCGCAAGCCGGGGATAAATGCCGGTCCCGGTGAGGAGGACACTGAAAAGGACGAGCAGGAGAGAAGTCCAGTTGCTGCACTCATCCGCTGAAAGCCCCTGCATCTCACAGTAGTGGAAGATCACCTGCCCCAGGAGGCAGATCGCACCGCCCAGGAGAAACGCCTTGAACATATCAATGAAGACATTGTGCCGGGGCGTCTTCTTCTTTACATATTCCTCATACTGTTTCTGCTGCTTTAATTTCTGTATCTTATCCATATGATCCATTCCTTTCCTCGTCCAGCCGCCGCAAAGATATGTCACTTCCACTGTGCGCGAACAGAAGACGTCTAAATTAAAGATGATAAAGGTAGTATCTGATATCTTTCCTGAAATATACCCGGATGCCCGAATAATTCACAAAATCTGTGGGAAGATAATAACGGTAAAGCGGACAAATAAAATGGACGAAAAGGAGGACGGAAGAGATGGAGCAAATGGAACAGATAAGAGGAAGCCAGAGCATTGTATTTGCGGAACCGCCCTATATCATTAGCGCGGCATCGGTGGTGGGGAGCAAGGAAGCGGAAGGACCGCTGGGAAAGTTTTTTGACATGACCAGCCAGGACGATCAGTTCGGGGAAAAGACCTGGGAGGAAGCAGAGAGCACCATGCAGAAGGAAGCCTGCGTCCTCGCCCTGGGAAAAGCCAGGATTAAAGCGGAAGAAGTCCGATATCTGTTCGGCGGTGACCTGCTGCGCCAGGGAGTAGCCACGTCCATGGGAGTGGAAGCGTTGCAGATCCCCATGTTCGGCCTGTTCGGCGCATGCTCCACCTCCGGGGAAGCACTGGCGCTGTGCGCTATGAGCGCGGCAGCGGGATACGGGAAATATATGCTGGGTGTCACATCAAGCCACTTCGGCAGCGCGGAGAAAGAGTTCCGGTTTCCTCTGGGATATGCGAATCAGCGTCCCCTGTCCGCTCAGTGGACCGTGACCGGGAGCGGCGCCTTCGTGGTCGGGATGCGGAGGAGCCGGGTGAAGATCAGGGGGATCACCGTAGGAAAGATCGTGGATTACGGACTGAAAGATTCCCAGAATATGGGCGCCTGTATGGCGCCGGCGGCCACGGATACCATCGTCAGGAATTTTGAGGATATGGGGACCGGACCGGAAGACTATGACCGGATCGTGACAGGGGATCTGGGGTATATCGGACAGTCCATACTTTTTGATCTGGTGAAGGGGAAAGGTTACGATATCCGGAAAAAGCAT
>DWUT01000048.1 GCA_019120615.1 Candidatus Mediterraneibacter norfolkensis | reverse complement strand
AATCCTGAAAGTGCCAGCCCTTGCAGACAAGTCTGCAGATGCTGTCATTTCATGATTTTCCGCACTGCTCACTGGTTTACAAGTTTCCGAGGATCATGAAGGAGATGATCAGGCCGTAGAGGCAGACACCTTCTGCAAGTCCTACGAAGATAAGTGATTTACCGAGGATGCTGGAATCTTCACTGAGAGCGCCCAGAGCTGCGCTTGCCGCGCTTGCAACTGCGATACCGCCTCCGACACAGGAGAGACCTGTTACGAGGGCAGCGGCGATATAGCCGAGCCCCTCCGCCAGACCGGATCCGGAAGCGGCTGTTTCCGCAGCCTGTACGTCCGGTCCGCCAAGCATCATGATGGACGCGAGGGCGAAGGCGCCAAAGAAGAAGAAAGCGTTTACCCCGATGGTGCGTTTATAGCGCTTCTTGTTCTTCTCGCCGATCAGATAATAGCCGAACGGAATGATGATGCTTAAGATAAGGGCTGCGATAAAGATGATTTTTGTTGCTAATGTCATGGTAGAATCCTCCTACTTTTTATTCATTTTCTTTTTCGTATATGGATCAAATGCCCTGCCGCTTCCTTTGTAATAGCGGCTGAACAGTTCATAATATTCCAGACGGAGTACCTGGATGCCCACGATCAGTCCTTCAAAACCGCAGACAAACAGATTTCCGAAGATCACTCCGATCCAGTTAGGATGTCCGCTCTCAACTCCGGCGAGCTGCAGAACAACTTCCATGATAGCGGCGTGGCTGACAGCAAAGGCGCCGATACGGATAAATGAGATCGTATTTGAGAAGTAACTCAGCAGAGTCTCAAACATTTCGAAAAATCCCTGTACGAGAAACATTGCCTTGCTTTCTTCCATCTTGTCTGCACGTTTCTGGATGATCCTCGTAAGCGGCTCCTTGAACAGGATCAGGATCAGCGGGACTCCGAACATGACAGCGAGCACGATACCGCCCGGAAGTGGGTTCCCTGTCAGGAAGAGTACCAGCACAGCGACTACTGCCGCATAGAATACAAGCCCTGCCACGCCGTTCGCGTCAAACCAGGCGCCGCCCACGTCTTTGCTGCGGATGGCATTGATGATATGCAGAACCATCGCTACCATGATCAGAAACATTCCGAATCCCACCGCCACAATGAATACGGTGTTCAGCCTTCCCAGGAAGGGGAGCGTTGTCATATGGTCAATGGGGCGCATCCACAATGCAGGGATCACATCTTCAAATCCGAAGATACTGCCGAACATGAATCCGAATATGGTGGAAAATACACCTGCCGATGCGATGATCCCTGCCAGCGGCGCTTTCTTGAAATGATAGATCAGCGCGCCGCCGATGAGAAGGAGGAGTCCCTGTCCCACATCCCCGAACATCACGCCGAAGATAAAGGAATAAGTCAGCCCCACAAACACTGTGGGATCGATCTCATTGTGGGAGGGAAGACCGTACATCTGGACAAACATCTCAAAAGGCTTGAACAGCTTCGGGTTTTCCAGCTTGGTGGGCGGTTCCCCGAAATAGGCGTCATGGTCATCTTCCACGACTACGAATACTTTATCGTCATCTTCGATCTCTTTTAAGAACTTTTCTACATCATCCTCCGCCATCCATCCGCAGAGGATGTAGTAATCTTCCTTGTTGTCCTCCATGCGGGCTGCCAGTTTCCTGACGTCGAAGTTGTTGGAGAGCTCTTCCAGGCGGTTCTTTGCCGCTATGAGCTGGGGAGCCCGGTCAGAGAGCATTTCTCCTGCCTGTTTATCCAGGTCTTCAATCTCAAGATTGATCCGGGCAATCTCGCGTTCCAGGGACTGGTAGGCGTAGGAAGGAGTGCCTTCAAATTCGTCTTTCAGTTCGATCCGCTCAAAATGCAGGGAACGGAAGACCGCGTCTACTTTCTGCGCTTCTGCGGGGGAAACAAAATAAGCCCCGTACACAAAACTTTCATCCCGCTCGCCTTCCACAAAGATGGCACCCAGATCATCCATAAGATACTTCTGCATCTTGTGGTAAAATTCAACGGCAATGCGCCCGAATCGATAGGTGATGTAATGGTAGTGCAGGACTTTATGAAGGTCGCAGTCCATAGGTCGGAAAGGTGCGATGATCTGTTGCTTTGCACGAAGCTCTTCGATCTTTTTTTTCAGTTTTTCCTTCTTTTCCTGAAGGGTCTGATAATCTTCGTTCGCCTTGCGGACGAGCTCGAACATGTCATCCAGTCCAAGGGAGGTGTCCGGGGTGACGTCATCCGCATTCGGAAGATACCCCACGAACTGGGTCGCCTTGCTCAGGACGTCCCGGTACGGGTTGATCTCTACGAAGGGTCTCAGATTGTCCACGGTCTTGAGCTCCGACAGCGCGGACTCAAGCTGTATCTCATATCTTGAGAGGTACAGATCGGTTACGCGGTCAATGTCATCCCGTGGACCGGAAATGTTGATGAATTTCATTTTTACAATCATTGGGTTCTACCTCCAACGTACGCCAGAGTCTCGCCGGGAGTCAGACTGTATCGTATGCATTCCATGGCGGTCGTCAGCTTTTTGAGTTCTTCCTCTTTGAGGAAGAGATAAGTGTTGACTGCGGCAATCGAATAAGGGTTGCGCCGCACGTCAACAGTATACAGATAATTCAGGCATTCTGAATACATCTGCTCGATCGTCAGATCCTGCCGGAAATTATAATGGCGTGCATAGCTGGTCCGGGCAACTGCATTCTCAAATTCTTCCAGTCCCGGTGCCTCCACCAGTTCCTTGACCAGATCTGTCGACAGCTTATAGTGTATGGGGATGAGCAGAAGATAAATGTCAGCGGGCTTCATATTGTAATATTTTTTGGCCCGGTAGATCCACTGCAGGTTCAGAAGATCGATCCTGGATCCGAAATCCCGCATAAACAGATCAAGATCCGCCTTCTTCAGAACTTTTTTCTGCTCTTTCCATATCGTTGTAAAATAATAGAGATTTAAAGTCAGGTCGTAATCATAAAGGGTTACGTTATGAGAGTCCTTCAGTTTCCGGAGCGGTACGTAGTATTCCGTATCCTTCAGGTTCTCTACCAGCTCATCGGTCGTCCTTGAAGTGATCAGTTTCTCGATAGAAATCTGAGAATAGCGGTCAAAAAAAGCACGCTTATAATTCAGGTCGAAGGGCTGCTTGTAGTGATTGATCACGATCCTGAGGCAGTAATTAATGAGATCGATCTCATAAGATTTCATATGCAGCTTCAGGAAACGGCGTTGTTTCTGTCCGCAGAACCGGTAGATCTTGGTGTAGTCATGATAAAGAGACTGGACCAGGATCTTCTCGATATTGCCCCGGTGGATCTGTGATTCATCCAGAGTATCGAGAACTTCGGCATAAGCCGTATTTTTTTTCAGATAATCCACGATCTCGGGTACATTTCCCAGGTTTGCGACTTCGACGAACTGTTCCGGCTTCAGCAGCTTGGACTGCATGGCCCGTATCTTTGTCACGATCCCGCTGTAAGCAAGCAAATTTCCCATAGGCTACACCTCGGTAATGTGTTTCAGGATCTCGCGGGCATACTCTGTATGCCGCTCGTTATATTCCTGCTGCAGAGC
>DWUT01000047.1 GCA_019120615.1 Candidatus Mediterraneibacter norfolkensis | reverse complement strand
ATGGCGGAATAGCTCAGTTGGCTAGAGCACACGGTTCATACCCGTGGTGTCGCTGGTTCAAATCCAGTTTCCGCTACTTCGAAAAGTCCGTTTTTACGGACTTTTTTCTTTTGAGAATAGCATTATATTTTCTTTTATGATAAAATGTTGTCCGGGATCATTTACGGAGGAGAAAAACATGAATAACAAAAGAAGGAACATCATCAGGATCATACTTGGAGGATATCTTGCATTTCTTGGCGCGCGGATCTTATTGGAAGTGATACAGAATAAGCCGAGCGACGGAGTGATTATGGGTGTGCTTTCCGTTCTGTTTATCGCTATTGGAGGAACGTATGCTATCTTTTCGATCCGGCATCTCATAAAAACATCCAAAAATGAGAATGCTGGGAATACCGGGCTTGATCAAACACAGGAGTTAAAGATCCCCGATGTTTCAGAGGAAAGGATGAAAATACAGACCCGGAAGGGAAATGAAACGAACAAAACCGCCAAAGAGGACGGTGTAGCGGAAAAAGGAAAAAACAACAGTGAGGTGATGTGAGTATGCGTGTTGGTATGGGATATGATGTTCACAGGCTGACAGGGGGGAGAAAACTGATCATGGGAGGAGTTGAGATCCCTTATGAAAAAGGGCTTCTGGGACATTCGGATGCGGATGTGCTCGTGCATGCGGTGATGGACGCTCTTCTGGGAGCGGCCGCGCTCGGGGATATTGGGAAACATTTTCCGGATACGGATCCGGAGTATGAAGGTGTTTCCAGTATACGGCTTCTGGAGCATGTCGGCAGGATTCTGGAGGAAAACGGATATGTGATTGAGAACATTGACGCGACGATCATTGCGCAGCGTCCGAAAATGAGACCTTATATCGATCAGATGAGAGAAAATATGGCGAAGGCACTGGGGATCGAGACGGATCAGGTCAGTGTGAAGGCGACGACGGAAGAGGGGCTGGGCTTTACCGGAACGGGCGATGGGATTTCCTCTCATGCCATCTGTGCGATCGAGAAGTTTACGAATTTCAGCAGCGTTGATGTCTCGGCAGAAGGTCCGGTGTGCGGCGGATGCTGCGGACAGATGCGCGGAGAGGAGGCGGAATGATCCTCCGGAGGCTGAAACAGGACGAACATGGTCTGACGAGAAAACTGTGGGAAGAAGTTTTTCCGGAAGATACAAAAGCGTTTCTGGATTACTATTATTTTATCAAGACGAAGGAGAACCGGATCTATGTGATCGAGGAGGACGGCGGGATCCGGTCCATGCTTCAGCTCAATCCCTACAGGATCCGGATCGAAGCGGAGGAGTTCCATTCAGAGTATATCATTGCGGTTTCCACTCAGAAGGAATACCGGAGCCGGGGATATATGGGAAAACTTCTGAGGACGTCCCTTGAGGAGATGTATAACGATAAGATTCCCTTTACATTTCTGATGCCGGCGGCAGCGGAAATCTACACTCCTTATGATTTCCGGTATATCTACAGCCAGAGAAGCGGTGTGATCGATCTGACCGGGAAGAATGGAGACGATAGCGATACGGCGTCTGGCGCGGCGGATAGTCCGGAAGTAACGGAAAGGGATGCCGCGATCTTTGACGCGGAGGAGATGGCTCAGTTCTTTAACCGGGATTTCGCAGACAGATGGCAGGTCGCGGCAGTGAGAGACGAAGCATATTACCGGACGATGATCCTGGAGCAGCAGAGCGAACACGGAGGGGTGAGACTGCTGTTCAGCGGGGATAATCTGATCGGCATGTTTGCCTATGCGGCGGAGGACGGTATGGAGATCCGCGAGCCTCTGATCCTTCCGGGCTGGGAGAAGTGCTTTGAACAGTCTGCCGCAGGACTTGCCGGGGACAGATATGAGAAAATAAAGGTGTATGGATATCCGGATGCCGGAAAAGGGGCGGAGAAACCGCTGATCATGGCAAGGATCGTCCATCTTCCTGCACTTCTTTCAGCACTTTCTGTTCCGTCAGAGGAAAGCCTGGACTGCTCCTTTGCTGTGCTCGATCCGATCCTGCATCAGAACAGCAGGATTTGGAGACTGAGGAGCCTGCCCGGAGAAGAAACGGTTTCAGTGAGTGAGACAGAGGACTCCGAAGGAGTGATCCCTGTGGCCGAACTCGTGGAGTTCCTTTTCGGGAGGCGAACGGCAGATGAGATCCGGGAAAATGAAGATGTGATCATTACGGACCGGTTGAAAGGAGAGCTGGGGAAGATCAGGAAACTGGACAGAGTGTTCCTGAATGAAGTGGTGTGACATTTCTACTTATGAGGAGGGTAAGCAGATGAGAACGATGAAAAGCAATTTGAAAAAGGCAAAAAGAAGAGCGGGAGCGGCGGCTTTGATCTGTGTCCTGGCAGCGTACCTGCTGACAGGCTGTATCCAGAGTTTTGATGCAGAGGCATATGTAAAGGCCTGCCTCGATGCACTCTATATGGGCGACTACGAAGAGTATGCCGATCAGATAGGAGTCAGTGTGGAAGAGGCGCGCAGCGATATAGAAGGGCAGCTCGATGATTCTCTGGAATCAGCATTTGTGGGAGATACAGTGACTTCAGAAGAAGATAAGCAGGCATATAAAGATATTGTGGTCGAAATCTATAAGCTGGCGAAATATGAAGTGGTCGGCAGTGAGGAGAAAGACGGAGATTATGTTGTTACAGTTTCTGTTCAGCCGTGCAATGTCTTCGAGGATCTGGATGCGGGATTCACTGCCATGATCACGGAGGCCGTAAATGACGGGGATTTTGATGAGAGCCAGACGATCGCCTATCTGAACCAGTATCTGGAGCAGAAAATGAATGAGAATGAATATGGAGAACCCACGGAGATCCAGGTCAATGTGACCGGGGATGAGAACAATGTGTATACGATTCCTGAAGAGGATCTCACGAATATCGAAGGGACTCTGTTCCCGGGAGCCGTGTAAATGAAATGCTGAGCCGCGAAAGGGGATGGAAAGCAGTCCAGAACGAGATTCCGGGACCGGAAACGGTTGACAAACCGGGAAAAGTTTCATAATATATGGTATATATTTGAAAAGAAAAAGGCACAGAACGGAAGAGTAGCTGATCTGAAACTCACAGAGAGGGAATGCCACCGGCTGAAAGCATTCCTGTGCAGAGGATCTGTGAAGTGCATCCGGGAGCCGATCCTGTGAAAAGAGTAGCAGGGTACGTCTGGCATACGTTACATGCATTGAGTGAAAGAAGAGATTCTTTTATTAGAGTGGAACCGCGGAAAACTTCGTCTCTAAACCAGAGGCGGAGTTTTTTAATGTTATGATTTGTAAGGAGAGACAGTGATGGGTATTATATCTTACATCAGAGAAGAAATCCAGGTGATCCGGGAGAGGGATCCCGCGATCAAGTCCAATCTGGAAGTGTTTCTCTACCCCAGTTTTAAAGTGATCCTGAGATACAGGCTGGCTCATAAGCTGTATCTGAAAAAGCACTATTTTCTCGCCAGATGGATCTCCCAGAGGGCGGCGAGGAAGACCGGGATCGAGATTCATCCCGGAGCGACCATCGGGAGAGGCCTGTTCATCGACCATGGGAGCGGGGTGATTATCGGTGAGACTACGGTCATTGGAGACAACGTGACACTGTATCAGGGGGTTACCCTGGGAGGAACGGGGAAAGAAAAAGGGAAGCGGCATCCTACGCTGAAGGATAACGTTATGGTCAGCGCAGGCGCAAAGATCCTGGGCTCCTTTACCATTGGTGAAAACTCAAAGATCGGAGCAGGATCCGTTGTGCTGGAAGAGGTACCGCCGAATTGTACCGTAGTAGGAGTTCCGGGCAGGATCGTCAGGATGGGGAGTAAAAAAGTGCCTAGAACGGACATGGATCAGGTTCATCTTCCAGATCCGGTACTCAATGACATACGGAATCTGCAGGAAGAGAATCAGAGGCTTCACAACGAGCTGAAGCACATGATAAAATATATGAAATGCTTTGAGAAAGAAGGCTATGAATGCCCGGGTGCGGAAGAAGGCGCCGGGAAAGCGGAAGAATCAGGAGGAGAACAGAGATGAAGATCTACAATACAATGTCAAAGAGCAAGGAAGATTTTATCCCTCTGGAGGAGGGAAAGGTAAAGATGTACGTCTGCGGACCGACCGTGTACAACTATATCCATATCGGGAACGCAAGGCCGATGATCGTATTTGATACTGTCAGGAGATATTTTGAATACAAGGGCTACGACGTAAATTTTGTCTCCAACTTTACCGATGTAGACGACAAGATCATCAAGAAGGCAAATGAAGAGGGGGTTACGGCGGACGAAATCTCAAAGAGATATATCGCCGAGTGCAAAAAAGACATGGAGGGAATGAACATCGAACCCGCCACGAAGAATCCTCTTGCCACAGAGGAGATCGGGGGCATGATCGACATGATCAGCACCCTGATTGAAAAGGGATATGCCTATGAGAAAAACGGTACCGTCTATTACAGGACAAGAAAATTTGCAGATTATGGGAAACTGTCCCACAAAAATCTGGACGATCTTCAGTCCGGCGGAAGAGCACTTCTTGTTACCGGTGAGGATGAGAAAGAGGATCCGCTGGACTTCGTTCTCTGGAAACCGAAGAAGGAGGGAGAGCCGGCATGGCAGTCTCCTTGGGGAGAAGGACGTCCGGGATGGCATATCGAGTGCTCGGAGATGTCTAAAAAGTATCTCGGCGAGCAGATCGATATCCATGCTGGTGGCGAGGACCTGATCTTCCCGCATCATGAGAATGAGATCGCGCAGAGTGAGGCGGCAAACGGAAAACCGTTCGCAAAATACTGGATGCACAACGGATTTCTGAATATTGACAACAGAAAGATGTCGAAGTCTCTCGGAAATTTCTTCACCGTTCGTGAGATCAGTGAGAAATACGATCTTCAGGTACTCCGTTTCTTTATGCTCAGCGCTCATTACAGGAGCCCGCTGAACTTCAGCGCGGAGCTGATGGAGGCGGCAGGGAACGGTCTTGACAGGATCGTGACTGCTGCGGGCAACCTGAAGTTCCTTATGGAAAATGCAGGTGCGGAGAAGATGACAGAGGCGGAAGAAGAACTTTTCGCTCAGACCGACCGGTTCAAAGAGAATTTTGAAAAGGCAATGGACGATGACTTTAACACAGCCGACGCCATTGCAGCCATTTTTGATTTTGTGAAATTTATCAATACCAACACGGACGGAAACAGTTCAAAGGAATATCTCGAAAAGCTCCATGACCGGCTTGTCACGCTTGCGGATGTCCTGGGGATCATCGTGGACCGGGAAGAAGAGATGCTGGATGAGGAGATCGAAGCTCTGATCGAGGAACGTCAGGCTGCGAGAAAGAATCGTGATTTCGCAAGAGCGGATCAGATCAGAGCGGATCTCCTTGCGAAGGGGATCGTCCTTGAAGACACAAGAGAAGGTGTAAAATGGAGAAGAGCATAGAATACGGATTCGAACATTATATACAGCTCATTCCTGGGGTGGAGGAGATCAGCGCGAAGGACTGTTCTCCTCTGGTCCTTGCCTATATCGGGGACTGCGTGTTCGACTTGATCATAAAGACCATGGTAGTGGGAGAGGGAAACAGACCGGTCCATAAACTCCATGAGGAGACGAGCAGATATGTACAGGCATCGGCGCAGTCATTTATGATGCGCTCCATGCAGGAGCATCTGACTCCGGAGGAGCATGGGGTATACCGGAGAGGGAGAAATTCCCGGTCCGTAACACCGGCAAAGAATCAGTCGATCACGGATTACCGGAGAGCGACAGGCTTTGAGGCTCTGGTCGGTTATCTCTATCTGAACCATGAATACGAGCGGCTTACAGAACTGGTGACGATCGGGCTGAAAAGCATGGATGAGGGAACGGGGCAGAAGGAGTAAGGAAAATGCAGGAAAAGAAAGCAACAGAAGAATTCAATAAGAGCAGTCATACCCTGGTCATAGAAGGACGTAATGCTGTGATCGAGGCGTTTCGCTCCGGACGGACCATCGACAAACTGTTCGTCCTGGATGGGTGTCAGGACGGACCGGTCAGGACTATTGTAAGAGAAGCGAGAAAACATGATGTGATCATCAGTTTTGTGGATAAAGAGAGGCTTTCTCATATGTCAGAGACCGGCAGGCATCAGGGCGTGATCGCATTTGCCGCTGCCTATGAATACAGCACTGTGGATGATATGCTGAAACTGGCGGAGGAGAGAGGAGAGGATCCGTTTCTCATCCTTCTGGATAATATCGAGGACCCGCACAATCTGGGTGCGATCATCCGGACAGCGAATATTGCGGGTGCTCACGGTGTTATCATCCCAAAGCGCAGGGCGGCGGGACTGACAGCCACTGTGGCAAAGACGTCCGCAGGAGCGCTGAACTATACTCCGGTGGCGAAAGTCACCAATCTGTCAAAGACAATGGAGGAACTGAAGGAAAAGGGGCTCTGGTTTGTCTGC
This sequence comes from Candidatus Mediterraneibacter norfolkensis, assembly GCA_019120615.1. Classification (GTDB taxonomy): domain Bacteria; phylum Bacillota; class Clostridia; order Lachnospirales; family Lachnospiraceae; genus Mediterraneibacter; species Mediterraneibacter norfolkensis. The sequence goes on along the minus strand of DWUT01000047.1, from coordinate 10,619 downwards.
GCTGATATGGATGGAGAGTGTATGTATGACCTGAACCTGACCGGACCGATCGGACTGGTCGTGGGAAGTGAAGGGGAAGGCGTGGGACGTCTGGTGAAGGAGAAATGTGACTTTGTCGCCGGCATCCCCATGAGCGGACAGATCACTTCCCTTAACGCTTCTGTTGCGGCGGGAGTTATGGCCTACGAGATTGTGCGTCAGAGAATTGGAAAGAAATAAAAGGCGTGATATGAACAAATATGAGAAGATGACAGATGAACAGCTCATTACGGAACTTCGTTCCGGGAACGGAGAGATCATGGACTTTATCATGGTGAAATATAAATCCATGGTAAGACGCAAGGCGAGGGCAATGTTTCTTCTTGGCGGGGAGAATGAAGATCTGATCCAGGAAGGGATGATCGGCCTGATCAAAGCAGTGAGAGATTACGACGAGGGAATGGGGACGTCCTTTCCCAGTTTTGCGGAACTGTGCGTTTCCCGCCAGATGTACTCTGCCATAGAGGCGTCAAAAAGAAAGAAGCATATACCGCTGAATTCCTATATTTCCCTCTATGATTCGGGTGGGGATGAAGAGGACAGCGTTCCTCTGATCGATACCATCGAGTCGGAGCAGGAGAACGATCCGGAGGCCCTGTATTTCGGCAGAGAGTACACAGAGGCTTTTATCGACCAGCTCAAGGAGAACCTGAGCACCTTTGAGAATCACGTCCTGTATCTGCATCTTATGGGGACGGATTATAAAACGATCGCCGAGCTTCTTGAAAAAAGTCCGAAGTCCATAGATAATGCTCTGCAGCGTATCAGAGGAAAAGCTGAGAAAATGCTGCGGCAGACAGAGTGAACAGCAGGGAAGCGGAGTACAGTACGCGCTTTTACATATGAAAAGGAGAAGACTTATGAAGAAAGTAAATTATCTGATCGCTTTGATCATATTCGCACTTACTATGCTGCTCATCAACGGCAGCGGAATCCTGATCTCCATGATGGCAGCCATAGGTGGGCTGATGTTCCGGGGGCCAAATGGTCTGACAGACGCATATAATTATCTGATGGATAACCTGAATCTGTATTCCGCACTGACCTATATTCCGCTGTTTGTTCTGTTTGGACTCTGGTACTATTTTGCGGTGACAGAAAAAGAGGGGATAAAACAGTCTGCGGCAAGAATCAGACAAAACATTTCCCCGGCGTCGATCCTGTGGATGGTGATCGCTGCATTCGCACTGCAGCATTTTATCACGATAATTATGACGGTGATCAACGCTGCGGCCCCCCGCCTTATGGAGGAATACAGTGAGATGGTGGAAACTTCGGGACTGGCAGAATATTCGGTCATGTGGGCGCTGAGCACGCTGATTCTCCCTCCTCTGACAGAGGAGACGATCTTTCGTGGGCTGATCCTGAGATATCTCAGGCGCGCGGGAGCCTGTTTTATTGTGGCAAACCTGATCCAGGCAGTGCTGTTCGGGATCTTCCATATGAATCTGGTACAGGGAATCTACACGGCGTTCTTGGGATTTATCCTCGGATATTTTGCAAAGCGGTACAATACACTGGCGGCACCCATGCTGCTCCATGCGCTTTTTAATTTGTTCGGGACGGTTGTGGTGGACTTGGAGAATGCCTTTCTTCCGGATTCTGTGCTGACAGCGCTCGTGCTTCTTAGCATTCCGCTTTTGATCTTTGTTTTTCTTATGATCCATTTCCGGGTGGGGGAGAAGAGAAGACAGTCACAAATCGGTCAGGAGGAAGAGGTATGAGATTTGTGATACAGAGAACAAAAAAGGCGGATGTTAAAGTGAAGGGGGAGACCGTTGGAAGAATCGGAAAGGGCTTTCTTGTGCTGATCGGAGTTTCCCGGGAGGATACGAAGGAGACGGCAGACAGGATGATAAAGAAAATGCTGGGGCTGCGTATCTTTGAAGATGAGAACGGAAAGACCAATCTCTCCCTGGATTCTGTGGGCGGAAGTCTTCTGCTGGTGTCCCAGTTTACCCTGTACGCAAACTGTAAAAAAGGAAACCGTCCCAGCTTTATCGAAGCCGGCGAACCGGAGAAGGCGGAGAGGCTCTACGAATATATTATTTCAGAGTGCAGAAAATCCGGGACCGAGGTACAGACAGGGCGGTTTGGGGCAGAGATGGAAGTGAGCCTTGTGAATGACGGGCCGTTTACGATCATTCTGGATTCGGCAAATCTGTAGGATTCAATAAGTTTCTGCGGTTCTGATTCGTGGGAAAAATCTTTTGCTGGGGACTGAGTTCCCCAGTTTTTTATATCGTGCGAAAAAGCTGAGAAGGATTGACGTACAGAAAACTGTACGTAAGGAGGGAAACGATATGTTGGCAGTAAACTATACGACACTTAGAGAAAATATGAAGAAGTGTCTGGATAGGGTAACAGATGATTACGAAACTATGATTGTTACAAGAAAAAATAATAAAAACGTGGTCATTGTTTCTGAAGATTCGTACAACAATATGATGGAAAACCTGCACCTTGTCGGGAGCAAGGCCAACTATGACTGGCTGATGGAATCAAAAATGCAGCTTGAACAGGGAATGGCCCAGAAGCACGATCTTGACGAGGTAGATGACAATGAATAAGGTATTTACTGAGAACGGATGGCAAGACTATGTGTACTGGCAGACTGAAGACAGAAAGACGCTGAAAAAAATCAAGCGTCTGCTCGACGATATTTCAAGGAACGGAAATAGTGGCATTGGAAAACCAGAACCCTTAGTTGGAAATCTATCTGGATTTTGGAGCAGGAGAATCAATGATACGGATAGACTTGTATATAAAATAGACGAAGGCAACATTTATGTACTGTCTTGTAGATATCATTATAGTAAATAATGCACATCGGACGCCGACACATAATTTTATTCTGTTAGATATAGAAAAAACCCCGTAAACACGGGGTTTTCTCAAGTGAGATAATGTTCCGAGTCAAAGCTGTCTAGGGGACTTGAACCCCCGACCTCCGCCTTACCAAGGCGACGCGCTACCGACTGCGCCAAGACAGCTTATTCTTTGAGATGCGTTATTCATCAGACGCAAGATTTAATATACACCAGACGGAACGGATTGTCAAGAGAAAGATGCCACGTTTTTAGACAGTTGTCTCCCGGTGACTTCATCTGTGTTATACTGAATAGTATGGTATAGTGGTGTGACCCGAAGCAGGCCAGGAAGGAAACACATGATAAAAGGAAAAAAAGATTTATGGAAACTGAGGGACCAGCTGGAACTGCTTACGGATTCTATCAGAGAGATCGAGGGAAAGAATCTTCCATATTTTTATCGATGTTTTGACACGATGAAAAATAATATTGAGATATTCTTTCATGTCGGGTGCGATGATATCGCGCTTTTGCTTCCTCTCCTGGAAAGGGACTGGGAGGCTTCCCACACGAAGCTGATCGGTGTCCAGTATTATGATCCCCATGAAAAACACCCGGACGCGGATCCGAAGCTTTGCTTCTGTTTTGTCTGGATGATTTCAGAGATAGAAAAGTTTTTTGACGGCAGGCTTAACAGCCTGTAGCAGACGAGAGGAGTTGATAATATGCCGTCATTTTTAGAAGATATCTCCGCTTTTTACGGGACTGGAGAGAAGAATGCCGCCGGACAGACTCTGGAGGAGTTTCTGGAAACCTATGACCCGTATCGTTATAAAAATCCATGCTGCACGACGGATGCGGTAGTGTTCTCGGCCGGGAAAGAACTGTACCCGGATCTTGACGGACTGAAGGTCCTTCTTGTGCGCCGGAGTAATCATCCAAGCATCGGGTACTGGGCTCTTCCCGGAGGATTCGTGAATCTGAGAGAGAATCTGGAGGTCACAGCCAGGCGGGAGCTGGAGGAAGAGACCGGGGTGAGCGGGATTGCGGTGGAACAGTTCGCCTGTTATGGGGATTACGACAGAGACCCCCGGGCAAGAGTGATCACAACTGCTTATATGGCCCTCGTTGACGAAGACCAGATCACGGTACAGGCAGGAGACGATGCTGCGGATGCGGCGTGGTGTACCGTATCTCTGGAGGAGACGGGAAAGAAAACAGAGGACGGCTGGTTTTTTGTTGATTACAGGATCATGCTCGCTAATGATGAGAAGGGCATATACACCACTGCGGCTGTCAGAAAGAAAGAACGTACCGGACTGATCCGGGAGAAAAAATATGAGGTCGCTGAACGGGGGATAACTGCAGTGGACCACGCGGCGATTATCGTGCAGGCGATGGAGATACTCAGGAGCCGGCTCAGGCATGTTAAATAGCGGAAGAAGGCAGGAAGAACGGACAGAATTTCTTCATTTCTGCAGTGAATCTTCTCTTCACACCGCCCTTGTGGTGAGTAACATTTTATGGTAAGATAATTGGCATAAATGTTTTAGACTATGAGGAGGATTTTATGGAGAACGAAACTGTTTCAAAGAATTTTATAGAACTGGAAATAGATAAAGACCTTGCAGAGGGAGTATATGATCATGTGTGCACCCGGTTCCCGCCAGAGCCCAACGGTTATCTTCATATCGGGCATGCCAAGTCTATCCTTCTGAATTACGGGCTGGCTCAGGAATATGGCGGAACCTTCCATATGAGATTTGATGATACAAATCCAACTAAGGAGAAGATGGAATTTGTGGATTCCATCCTGGAAGATATCAGATGGCTGGGGGCTGACTGGAAAGATCACCTTTATTTTGCATCAGACTATTTTGATCAGATGTATGAGTGCGCTCTGAAACTGATCCGCAAGGGAAAGGCGTTTGTCTGTGATCTGTCGCCGGAGGAGATGCGTGAATACCGGGGAACGCTTACGGAACCGGGAAAGGAAAGCCCGTACCGGAACAGGTCTGTTGAAGAAAATCTCAGGCTGTTCGAGGAGATGAAGGAAGGAAAATATAAGGACGGGGAGAAAGTCCTTCGTGCGAAGATCGATATGGCATCTCCGAATATCAATATGCGTGATCCGATCATCTACCGTGTCGCTCATATGACTCATCACAACACCGGAGACAAATGGTGTATCTATCCGATGTATGATTTTGCTCATCCCATCGAGGACGCGATCGAGGGAATCACCCATTCAATCTGTACGCTTGAGTTTGAGGATCACAGACCGCTCTACGACTGGGTGGTGAGAGAGTGTGAATTTGAGAATCCGCCGAGACAGATCGAGTTTGCAAAGCTGTATCTGACGAATGTAGTGACTGGAAAACGCTATATCAAAAAACTGGTAGAGGAAAAGATCGTTGACGGCTGGGATGATCCGAGACTGGTTTCTATCGCGGCGCTCAGAAGAAGGGGATTTACTCCGGAGTCGATCAAGATGTTCATCGATATGTGCGGCGTGTCCAAGAGCCAGAGCTCAGTGGACTATGCAATGCTCGAGTACTGTATCCGGGAAGACCTCAAAATGAAGAAATCCCGTATGATGGCTGTGCTGGATCCGATCAAACTTGTCATCGACAATTACCCGGAGGGCCAGGTGGAGTATCTGGATGTGGCGAACAATCTGGAAAATGAAGAGCTGGGGGCGCGTAAGGTCCCGTTCTGCCGGGAACTTTATATCGAGCGGGATGACTTCATGGAAGAGCCTCCGAAGAAATATTTCCGGCTCTTCCCTGGAAATGAAGTCCGTCTGATGCACGCATATTTTGTGAAATGCGAGAGCTTCGTGAAAGACGAGAACGGCAGAGTCACTGAAGTTCACTGCACCTATGATCCGGAGACGAAAGCCGGAAGCGGATTCACCGGAAGGAAAGTGAAAGGAACAATCCACTGGGTGCCTGCACCATTTGCTCAGAAGGCGGAGGTAAGACTGTACGAAAATCTGATTGACGAAGAGAAAGGTGTATATAACAAGGAAGACGGATCCCTGAACCTGAATCCCAATTCCCTTACAGTGATCGCCGATGCGGTGGTCGAGCCCAGCTTCGAGGGAGTCGGGGCATATGACAGTTTCCAGTTTGTGAGGAACGGATACTTCTGTATTGATGCGAAAGACTCTACGCCGGAGCACCTTGTATTCAATCGTATCGTATCGCTGAAAAGTTCGTTCAAACTGCCGAAGAAATAGAATTATAATGCTATGTATGAACTGACCATCAGTCTCGATCCGGGATCAAAGATCCCGCTTTATGAACAGATTTACGACTATATCAAACAGGAGATACAGAGTGGACGGATTCAGAGCGGGGACCGTCTGCCTTCTACCCGTGCGCTCTGCCGCCATCTGGAAGTGAGCCGGAGCACGGTGGAACTCGCGTACGAACAGCTTCTGTCGGAAGGGTATGTGGAGGCGGTCCCATACCGGGGATACTTTGTTGCGCAGCTGGAGGGGCTGTGTCATCTGGACAAAAACAGGGCAGAAGTCCACTGTGAATGCCAGAAGGTTCCGGAAGAGAAATATGAGTATGATTTTACGCCAAACGGAGTGGACCTGAAAAGTTTTCCGTATAATACGTGGAGAAGGCTCTCAAAAGAATGCCTTTCGGATGACCGGGCGGAACTGTTTCGTCTGGGAGATCCACAGGGAGAGTATGGTCTTCGGAATGCAATCTGCAATTATCTGCACCAGGCCAGAGGAGTGAACTGCCGCCCTGAGCAGGTGATTGTGGGAGCGGGGAGCGACTATCTTCTGATGCTTTTGACTATGATCATGGGAAACCGTCACAAGGTGGCGCTGGAGAACCCCACATACAGACAGGCATACAGACTTTTTAAGCATCTCTCCTATGTGGTGTGCACGGTGGATATGGATAAGAGGGGAATGATGGTGGACCAGCTTACCGCATCCGGCGCGAATATTGCGTTTGTCATGCCGTCCCATCAGTATCCTCTGGGGATCGTCATGCCGATCCGGCGCCGGATGGAGCTGCTGAACTGGGCGTACGAGAAAGAAGAGAGATATATCATAGAGGACGACTACGACAGTGAGTTTCGATATAAGGGGAAGCCGATCCCGGCTCTTCAGGGATATGATAGCAGAGGAAAGGTGATATATAAAGGTACCTTTTCAAAATCCATCGCCCCGGCGATTCGCCTAGGCTACATGGTCCTTCCGGACCGTCTGCTTGAGGAATACCGCAGGAAATGTTTCTATCTGAGCTCCACAGTCTCACGGGTGGATCAGCTTATCCTTCAGAAATTCATAGAAGAAGGTTTTTTTGAGCGTCATCTCAATAAGACACGGGCTCTGTACAAAGGGAGGCATGACGTACTTCTGGGATGCCTGAAAGAAATGAATGTGGGTTTTTCTGTTTCAGGGGAAAATGCGGGGGTACATCTTCTTCTACATTTTGACAGAGGATTTTCGGAGGAGAAACTGATCCGACAGGCGGCTGTGGAGGGTGTCAAAGTATACGGACTTTCAGAATATTTCGTGGAAGATGACAGAGGAAAAGAAGAGAAGGAGGCAGTGATCCTGCTAGGCTATGCGAACATGGGCGAGGAGAACATAAAAGAGGCGGCAGATCGTCTGGAAAAAGCCTGGGGAAGGGAGAAGCAAAAGGAGAATTGAAAAGAAAAAGGGATGCGTTTCGCATCCCCTCTGCATGTTCTGCTGATCAGTTTTGTGCTTTGTCTGTACTGCCGGAATCTTTTACAGCCGCTTCTTCATCGGAAGCGGAAGGATTTCCTTCTCTGTTCAATGATACGTACTCCCTGTCTGAAGCAGGTTTTAAGTCTACATCCAGATCAAAATCTTCATCCTCGGTAAATACATCATCTTCGGTGTTTTCTCCGGTGCTGCCTTTGCAGAAGTATGCGATCACCAGACCGACAGCGGTTCCTGCTGCTGCGAGGAGAAAGAACCATTTCAGAAATTTCTTCAAGATAAATATCTCCTTTCTTTCAGTTGATGTTTCCCCGGTATAGAAAAGAGGAAAGTCCTGAGATGATTTTTATTGTAATACTTTTTTTCTGTAAATACAATACCTGAACAATAAGAGGAAAATAATATTTTACATGGCCGGGAAATTATAGTATAATTCTAACGGCGGCATTTTATGCATCGGATCATTCCGGTGTTTGTAAGAGCGCCTGCAAATATTTTTGAAGCACGATACGCAGGAGGGTTTGAAATGGTAAAAGCAGTAGTAGGTGCAAACTGGGGCGATGAGGGAAAGGGCAAGATCACAGACATGCTTGGAAAAGAGTCCGATATTATCGTCCGTTTTCAGGGCGGCGCAAACGCAGGTCACACGATCGTGAATGATTATGGAAAATTTGCGCTTCACACACTGCCGTCCGGCGTGTTTTACAGCCATACGACAAGTGTGATAGGAAACGGCGTGGCGCTGGACATCCCGGTACTCATCAGGGAGATCCAGTCAATCGTTGACCGCGGAGTTCCGGCTCCTAAGATCCTTGTTTCCGACAGGGCTCAGATGGTGATGTCTTACCATAAGAATTTTGACGCTTATGAGGAGGAGAGGCTGGGAGGAAAGTCTTTTGGTTCCACAAAATCCGGGATCGCTCCGTTCTATTCTGATAAATACGCGAAGATCGGATTCCAGGTAAGCGAACTTTTTGACGATGATCTCCTCAGGGAGAAAGTTGTGCGCGTCGCAGAGCAGAAGAATGTGCTCCTTGAGCATCTGTACCACAAACCATTGATCGATCCTGACGAGTTATATAAAGAGCTGATCAGCTACAAAGAGATGATCGCTCCATATGTATGTGATGTTTCTCTGTTCCTTCACAATGCGCTGAAGGAAGGAAAGACGATCCTGCTTGAGGGCCAGCTGGGGTCACTGAAAGATCCTGATCACGGGATCTATCCGATGGTAACGTCTTCTTCTACGCTGGCGTCATACGGCGCGATCGGAGCGGGAATCCCGCCCTATGAGATCAGGCAGATCATCACAGTATGCAAGGCTTATTCCAGCGCGGTCGGAGCCGGAGCGTTTGTGAGCGAGATCTTTGGAGAAGAGGCGGACGAACTGAGAAAGCGCGGCGGAGACGGAGGAGAGTTCGGCGCGACGACAGGACGTCCGAGAAGAATGGGATGGTTCGACTGTGTGGCGTCAAAATACGGATGCCGCATGCAGGGGACAACGGACGTCGCGTTCACTGTGCTCGACGTGCTGGGATATCTCGATGAGATCCCGGTATGCGTGGGATATGAGATAGACGGCAAAGTGACGACAGATTTCCCGGTCACTCATCTTCTGGAGAAGGCAAAACCCGTGCTTAAGAAGCTTCCGGGATGGAAGTCAGATATCCGCGGGATCAGGAAATACGAAGACCTTCCGGAAAACTGCCGGAAATATATTGAGTTCATCGAGGAACAGATCGGCTATCCGATCACGATGATCAGCAACGGGCCGGGCAGGGATGATATCATCTACCGCAATAAATAATTCTGAACAGATCATTCTGACAATCGTAAAAAGGATCAAAAATGCAGAGCATTTTTGATCCTTTTTCTAATATGATCTTTATATGATCCTCACGCAGATTTTATATAGGAGGAATATAATAATGAAAAAAAAGAAACCGGAAAGTTATATTTTCGGAGCGGGAGAAATATAATATAAAGCTGGGTTTTGATAAGGAAGGAGGTATTTTATGCGTCAGAACAGCAACGGGAAAGCCAGAGACATAATAACGATGGAAGAATACCTGAAAAAGAGACAAGCGATGAAACGTCAGGAAGAAAGCGAAGCGGAGACAAGTATGATCCCTGTGGATGCCATGAAACTTGCGGAGATATTATTTGTCTGAAGCGTCATTGTCTCTGTCGTGTTCTTTCACGAGGCGGGCGATAAGGATATATCCGTAGAGGAGCACCGGGATCAGGATTGTTGCCGCCACGGAGGCTGCGAGGAGTCCAGAAGCTGCCGGTGATTCCATAAGGGCAAATATAAGCGTGCATGCATAGAGCGCCACAAGCAGAAGTGCGCCTGCCAGGGCAAGGATACGTTTTATCTTTTTCATGATCACAGTTCCTTTCTGTTTCAGCGAATTTTGGTTTGTTACTGAGCGTACTGGGGTGGTTACAGTTTATACCTGACCTGAGCGGTCCTACAGAACAGTATACCGAAAATAATGGTTTACGGCAAACAGAAATTGGTATATAATAAAATTCGCGATTGAAACAATATTAGATAAAGGAGCAGTATGAAATGAGTGAAAAAAGTCTGTTGGACCAGTGGCGTGACAGAGCTTATGACAGAACTCTGTCCAAGGATCAGCTGGAAAGATTCTGGGGAACATATTTTAATATTGAGAAAGGAATCTATGAGCAGCTTCTGGAAGATCCGGATGTGGAAGTGAAAGGAACGGTCAAAGAGCTGGCTGAGAAATATGGACAGGATGTCATGACGATGGTAGGCTTCCTGGATGGTATCAATGACAGCCTTAAAGTGCCGAACCCGATCGAGACGATGACGGAGGACACAGAGGTTACACTGATCTTTGACAAGGAAAAGCTTTACAAAAACATGGTCGATGCCAAAGCTGACTGGCTCTACGAGCTGCCTCAGTGGGAGAAGATTTTTGACGAGGAGACAAGAAGACGTCTCTACCTCGAGCAGAAACAGTCCGGTACGATCCGTAAGGGAAAGAAGATCGGAAGGAACGATCCGTGTCCGTGCGGAAGCG
>DWUT01000046.1 GCA_019120615.1 Candidatus Mediterraneibacter norfolkensis | reverse complement strand
GAAACTCCTGGATGAGACGGGGTTGAAACCGGTTATTGCGGATGTTTTCCTGAATACAAATCTCTATAAAAACAGAACTCTTACACATAGGGAATGTATCGACCTTCTTGTAAAAGAGATCAAACAGGCAGCCCGCCTCGGGATCCATCTGATCCGTCTGGTCTCCATGGTTCCCTACTGGGTGATCGAGCCCCTTCTTCCATACTGCGAGAAATATGACGTTACGATCGCCATCGAGATCCATGCGGCAATGGCGTTTGACGTCCCAGAGACAAAAGCGTTTATTGACGAGGTGAAGAGACTGAACTCCAAATATGCGGGTCTTGTCATTGACACCGGCATTTTCTGCCGAAGGTTCCCGCGTGTCGTAAGAGCCTATGAGACCCAGAACGGGACCAGCCCGCAGGTGTTCGATTACATTGACACACTGTTTGAAAAGGGAACAGATCTCCATAAAGTGCTGATCGAAAATAATGGGAAATATCCGGCTGATCTGGAAGCGGCGATCCGGTCTGAACATGACAGGATGTTCGTGCCTCTCTGCGACGGTTATGAAAATTATGATTACAGTGTGCTGGATGAATACATGCCGTATATCAAGCATTTCCACTTCAAGATGTTTGAGATGACTCCGGAAGGACCGGAATACTCCATGGATTACAAGGGACTTCTCCAGTATCTCCACGACCATGACTATGACGGATATGTTTCCACAGAGTATGAGGGCAACAGGTTTACACTTCCGGGACATCCGATGATGGAGAAGCAGCAGGTAGCGATGCAGCTTGCATATGTCAATGAGTGTCTGAAGGAAATTCAGGGTTAAGGAGGCGCAAGATATGTTTGATAACAACGTTTTTAAAGAGAATACATGTGTCAATGTAGAGGAAGACGGCAAAGTCATCGGTTTTGAGATGCAGACGAACATCACATATTACAGAGGAATCCCGATGTCAATGATCGAGTATATCAGGGTTGCAGCGGACGGCGAGGAAGTGCCGACAGAGGATATACGTATCTCTCTTGAAAGAGAAGACTGGTTTACTCTGAAAGAAGCGGAGACAGTTACGACATATAAATGGGAATATGGTGAGCCGCTCTATGTACGCGTAATGAAGGATGGAGGACTCTCCAAGGGGACACACAGAGTGAAGCTTACGGTGGCGACGAGAACAGCATATATCCCGGTGCCTCTGGAAGGAATTAAAGAACGCGAAGTCGTGATCGCGTAAATCAGATAACGGGAGACAGAGTAATGGAGAAAAAGAAAGTATTAGGTATCTCGTTTGGCAGAAAGATGGCGAATACCGACGTTATGGTAAAGACAGCACTTATGGAGTGCGAGAAAGCCGGATTTGACGTACAGTTTATCCGGGGCGATGACCTGGATATTAAACCATGCACAGGATGTATTTCCTGTGTGGTGGGAATGACAACAGGACGGGGAAAGGGCGGATGCCCGGTTAAGGACGATTTCCATATCATCGATGAAGCCCTTATGGAGTGCGATGCGGTGATCGTCGGATCCCCGACATATGAGACATCTCCGACAGGGCGTTTTAAGACCGTGTGCGACAGGATCGGACCATCCCACGACATCACGTTCAGGAAAGCAACTTATGATGAAGGGGTTGCTGCGGGAAAACCGGCGGATCAGCTTCCGGATCCCCGTTCCTTCAAAAAGCGTGTTGGCGCTCTGATTTCTGTGGGTGGAGCAATGACGAAGAACTGGCTTGCGTTCATGCTTCCGCTTATGTATGAATTTACAATGTCCATGGGCATCGACGTGGTCGATATGCATGAGTATCATGGAGCAATGGCATACGAACATGTTCTCGGAAATGAGACTGAGATGGAGCGAATGAAGAAGATGGGGCAGAACATCGCAGAGGCTCTGAAGGCTGAGACAGAGGAAGAACGCACGAAATGGAGAGGCAATGAGGAGGGCGTCTGCCCGGTATGCCATCTCGATATGCTGACTGTCTCCAAAGACAGAAAATCTGTAGAATGTCCGGTCTGCGGTATCAAGGGTGAGTTTACTGTCAAGGACGGAAAATTGGAAGTATCTTTCAGCGAGGCAGAACAGAAGAGATCCAGACTGCGCTGGGACGGAAAACTGGAGCACTCTACAGAAATCAAGACACAGGCAGTTGGCCCGGGGCAGATCCCGAACCTGAAGGAACTGAAAGCGCCGTACATCGGATACGCTGAGAAATAAAAGGAACGTATAACTTATAACAAAATAGAGGAAAGGAGCAGTACGAAAATGAAATTAGGACTAATCACTTCAATCTGTGAAGGAATGACATTTGAGGAAGTTGTTGATTTTGCCGCAGAAAATGGTCTGGAGTGTCTGGAAGTTGCATGCTGGCCGCAGGGCGGAGCACAGCGCAGATATGCAGGAGTCAGCCATATCGACGTTGCGAATCTTACAGAGGAGAAAGCGAAAGAAATCAAGGATCTGTGCGCGGCAAAGGGCGTTGAGATCTCAGCTCTTGCATATTATCCGAACACCATGGATCCGGATCTGGAGAAACGTCAGAGCTACATTGACCATCTCTACAAGCTGATCGATGCGTCCGCGATGCTGGATGTAAATATGATCACAACATTTGTCGGAAGGATCCCGGACAAGAGTGTGTCCGAGAACCTGGAGGAAGTAAAGAAAGTGTGGCCGCCGATCCTGGAGTACGCAAAAGGAAAAGGCGTAAAAGTGGCTATCGAGAATTGCCCTATGCTCTTTACAGAGGATGAGTGGCCGGGCGGACAGAACCTGATGACAACGCCGGCAAACTGGAGAAAGATCTTTGAGATCCTGCCCTATGACAATTTCGGGATCAACTACGATCCGTCCCATTTCGTATGGCAGCAGATCGATTACATTAAGCCAATCTACGAGTTTAAGGACAAGATCTTCCATGTTCACTATAAAGACATCAAAGTTTATCCTGATAAGCTGGCGGATGTAGGAGTCATGGCGACGCCATTGGAATATATGTCACCGAAACTTCCGGGGCTGGGAGATGTGGACTGGGGCAAATATGTATCTGCACTCACGGACATCGGATATGACGGATATACCTGTATCGAGGTTGAGGACAAGGCATTTGAGAAGAGCCTTGATGACGCGAAGAGAGCGATCAAATTAAGCGCAAAATATCTCAGGAATTTTGTGATCTAGTACAGCGAAATGCTGCGTCAGGTCAGGACAGGTTGCAGTCTGACTGTAACCGGAGACGATTCAGGGCGGTCACCTTTCCGCCCTGCCTGTAACAGGAGGAACAGAGATGGAAGATATCAGAATTGGAATCATCGGCCATGGCTTTATGGGCCATGAACACGAGAAGATGCTGACAAAAATGGAAGGCATCCGCCTTGTCGGGTTTTCCGATAAGGATCCGAAACAGTTGGAGGATGTTCAGGAAGGACTGAAACGCTACAGTTCAAATGAAGAACTGATCAATGATCCGGAGGTGCAGGTTGTCCTGATCGCGGCGAACAACAACCAGCATCACGATCTGGTGATCCGGGCGGCACGCGCTGGAAAGGACATTATCTGTGAGAAGCCGGTTGCCATGAGCCTGGAAGAACTGGACGACATGGTACGGGTGACAGAGGAATGCGGAGTAAAGTTCACTGTACATCATCAGAGAAGGTTTGATCCGGATTTCAGGACTGCAAAGGAAGTGTTCGACCAGGGCATCCTGGGAGACGTCTATACGATCAAGAGCAGCCTGTATGGATTCAACGGAAATATGCATGACTGGCATGTCTATGTGGCAGAGGGCGGCGGGATGCTCTATGACTGGGGCGTTCATCTGCTGGACCAGATGCTCTGGATGATGCCGGGCGCAAAAATCAGGAGCCTCTATGCAGATATCAGGAACGTCATCAACTTTGAGGTGGATGACTACTTCAAGATCCTGATGCGTTTTGACAATAATATCACCGCAGAAGTAGAACTTGGAACTTACTATCTGACGGATAAGATGCACGATAAATGGTTCGAGCGCCACTGGTTCATCGGAGGAAACAAGGGAAGCGCTTATGTGGACGGATTTGAGCCGGAAGGAAAGATCGTCCGTACAGCCGGACTGCTCCAGAATGTGAGCGGTCAGAGGACGATGACGGCAGCAGGACCGACACGTTCTTTCGGACCGCCGCCGGAGGGGAAGATCCTCACAGAGGAACTTCCGAAAGTGACCACATGTCACGAAAACTTTTTTGAAAATTATATCCGGGCATACCACGGAGAAGAGGGCTTCCTTGTGAAGATTCCGGAGACAAGAAGAGTGCTTGCCCTGATGGACGCTGTGAGAGAGTCCGGAAGGACAGGAAAGTCTGTTGAATTTGAATAAAAATTATATCGGGGTCGGGCTCTTTTCAGGAGAGTCAGACCCCTTTGTAGAAAGAGGAAAATTATGAAGACATATGCATTTGGTGTTGATATTGGCGGCACTACAGTCAAACTGGGATTCTTTTCCACGACAGGAGAACTCAAAGAGATGTGGGAGATCCCGACGAGAACAGAGAAAGACGGGGAAGACATCCTTCCGGATATTGCCGCAGAAGTGAAGAGGAAAATGGAGGAGAAAGGGCTTTCTCCGGATGATGTGGCAGGCATAGGACTGGGCGTCCCGGGGCCCATCGGTCCGGATGGAACTGTGCTGAAATGTGTTAACCTGGGCTGGGGAATCTTTAACGTGGAGAAAGAACTGGAAAAGATGACCGGGCTGAAAGTAAAGGCGGGAAATGATGCCAATGTTGCCGCACTCGGTGAGATGTGGCAGGGAGGCGGAAGAGGATATCAGGATATTGTGATGGTCACTCTGGGAACCGGAGTAGGCGGTGGGATCATCATCGGCGGACACATCCTTCCCGGGATCAACGGAGCTGCCGGCGAGATCGGGCATATCCCGATGAGAGACGGAGAGACGGAAACCTGCGGGTGCGGAAAGAAAGGATGCCTTGAGCAGTATGCGTCGGCTAGCGGAATCGCCCGGACAGCAAAGAAACGCCTGGCGGCAGAGAAGGAGACGGAGAGTGTCCTGAGAAATCTGCCGGATGTGACGTCGAAAGATATCTTTGATGCGGCGAAGGAAGGAGACGCATTTGCGCTGTCACTGGTCGATGAAGTGGGAATGCTGCTCGGAAAAGCGCTGGCGTCTATCGCCTGCGTGGTAAATCCGGAGGCTTTTGTCATCGGCGGAGGCATGTCGAAAGCAGGAGATATCCTGATCGATGCCATAAAGAAATATTATGTTGA
>DWUT01000009.1 GCA_019120615.1 Candidatus Mediterraneibacter norfolkensis | reverse complement strand
CCCTGTGTCCAGAAGGACGATATGGACCAGATCTATCCTGCAGTGAAGGACTGCGATGTGATCATCCTCGCCACTCCGCTGTATTACTGGAATATGAGCGGACAGATCCGCACCGCCATTGACCGCCTCTTTGCGCTGGAGGAAGGCGACGGTAATCTTCTCCGCGGGCACGGCAGATCCTGCGCGCTTCTGATGGCCGCGGAAGGAAACGGCTTTGAAGATGTTCTCGTCTATTATAACCATCTGATGGAGCATCTCCGCTGGAATAACCTGGGTCATGTACTCGCAGGGGGCAACGGGGATATCGGAGATATCGAAGGGAAACCTGAACTGAAGAAAGCCTTTGAACTGGGCGCATCGATCAGATAGGCCCCGGTCAGATAACTCCCGGTCAGACAAAACAGATTAAGAAATCCGGACGGTCCGCAGCAGAATCATCTCTATCTGCCGCCATACCGCCCGGATCTTTTACGCTTTCGGCTGTTCACAGGATCACTTTCCGTATCTGTCCCTCTTCTGCCCACGGGAACTCTTCTCTTATCCGCTTCACGATCTTTTCGCCGGAGACCTCCGGATCTTCTCTGTATGCAGCGGAAATCGTCTCATAATCCCACAGATTCTCCGGCGTCGTGTACACTGCGATCGGCCAGCCGTACTCCACGCCATCTTTCTTGCGTCTTCGTCTTCTGAAATCCCGAATCACGATATACGCCTTCATCTGCAGTTCTGTGATCACACCGTCAAAGTTTTTCTCCCCGCCTTTGCCGAATCCCGCCATCTTCTTCGCCTCAAAAGAATATAATTCCCTCTCCGTCTCAAACAGATCCATGATCTTCTTGCACCTGTTACTGGCAAGTTCATCCTCATAGCGGGCGTCAAAATCATATCCGTCCCGCCTGTAGTTCGCAAAACAGGGGAACCATTCTTTGGAGATGAATCCCGCTTTTTTATCAAAGAATTTTCCGTACGCCACTCTTCCGCTTCTCGCAATAATCTCCCGCCATACCCAGGGATCCTGCTCCGGGTCTCCCGTCCACCACGCATAGGGATAAACGTGATCTTCCACGGAAAATCCCGGAATCTCATTGGCAAAAAGTGGCAGAAATCCCACCTGGTCAATATAGCGGATCAGTTCCTCCGGAGTGCGGATGCGGAGCGGATCATCCCAGTCCAGCCCGCGCATGATCCATTCCCCTGATTCATTCGGCATGCCTCTTTTCCTCCTTCTTCTGATTTTTTAATTTTCTGACCGGAATTCTTCTGATCGGAACGGTTCCGGCCTCTCACAGGAAGATCTGATATCTGTAAACGCGCCCGACTCCCCGCCTTTCAGCATAGCGTCAAGCACCTCATGCACATGATATGCCATCTCCGCAGACGGGCGCAGCGGAGTGCCGTTCAGGATCGTGTCCGCAAGATCGGCTGGTCCGATCCCTCTGGAATTATCGCTGTATCCGTTTGCGGCAGGCAGCACATATGGTTCATTTTTCCTCCTGGGATCCATCACGTTCGGAAGGAAGCGGACTTCCCCTCCGAACTGGTTCGGATCCGTCAGGAACAGGATTCCCTTTGTCCCATAGATCGTAAAGTAGGCCTGGTCCGCCGTTACCGAGTCTGCATCTATATGAAATGTTCCGGTCACACCGTTCTCAAGCTGCAGGACCGCATTGACCTGGCTTTCATTCGGGGTATCCATGATCTGACCGTACAGAGGAGTTCCAGGAACTATATTCTTATGTGTGGGATATGGGTATCCCACAGTGCTCCCCACTCTCGCTACCGGCCCGAGAAGGCTCACCAGCGCGGTGACATAGTACACGCCGTAATCGCAGACAATGCCGCCTCCCGGCTGCCGCAGAAAGTCGGCAATGCACAGCAGGATGTCGTTGTTCCGGTTTGCAGAGACCGCAAAAGAGTGGATTTCCCCCAAAAGCCCGCTGTCAATGGCCGCCCTTGCGGTCTGAAGCGCTGAACCGAGGAAGGTGTCCTGCGCGGAACCAAGATACACTCCCTTCTCATGGGCAAGCTCCACAAGTTCCGCCGATTTCTGCAGATCGTCGGTCAGAGTTTTCTCTGTATAGACATGTTTTCCGTGTTCCACCGCCGCCCTGATCACACTGTAATGAACATGGGCAGGCGTCAGGTTGACGATAAGTCTGATCTCCGGATCGTCCAGCATTTCCTCCATAGTGACCGCCTGTATCCCGTATTCCCGTGCTTTCTTCTGCGCATTCTCAATGTGTCCCGCACAGATGGATTTCACAGACAGACTGTCAAACCTGTGTATCATGTTTTTCAGATAGATATCACTGATCGCGCCGGCGCCCACCACACCGGTGCATACTGTCTTCTGATAAAAATATTATCGCTGAACCGGAGCGGTGTCAATTCCCCTGGTGGATAACCGGATAAGGAAAGATTCCCTTTCCCTATCCGCCGCGATACCACGGGCAGCTCACGGCAAAGCCGGTCTACGCTCCGCTCCGGTCCGCGCTAAGCGAACGTCCACTGGACGTTCAGCGCCGCTGTCCGTTGTCCGTCAAATGCCTGCTCGTGCAAGCACGGCAGCCGCTTGCCGGGCTTATCGCACAAAAAAACCGGAAAATGTTTCATCTTACTAAAACATCCTCCGGTTCTTCACCTTTGATCCGTTATTCAGTTTCTTCATCTTTCACTGTACCTCTGATCATTATTTCATCAGTCTGTACAGCTGGTACGCATCAACATTTCCGTTCATAAGAAGAAGTCCTGTTGTGATCATCTTTCCATTTTCTTTAAAATAATTTCTCAGTCTCTCTTTGAGGGATACTTTTTTCTCTCTTACAACATAATTATTTTTATTTATAGCGATCGTACTCATAATCTGTCTCTCCTTTTTACTTATCTGTATGTTTCCTTGTTACACTTATATCTTAGCGCGCACAAAGCAGATAAAACAGTCGTTTTTTTGACCTTTTCCAAGTCGATATTGACTTTTATGCCATATCATACGCTGAAAGCATCATAACTGATCCGTAAAAAGTATTAGACAATCTTCCTCTCGAAAAATACAATATAATTATCACGATCATGGTGAAGACTACAGACTGACAGTCATATCTTTGTGAGACTTTTATGAAAGGAGTTTTATTATGAAATACACAAAATTGGGTAATTCTGATCTGAACGTTTCCCGGGTCTGCATGGGATGCATGGGCTTTGGGGATCCGACACGTGGACAGCACTCCTGGACTCTGGATGATGAGCACAGCCGCGAGATCATAAAGCACGGACTGGAACTGGGCATCAATTTCTTTGACACTGCCATCGGCTACCAGAGCGGCACCAGCGAGCAGTATCTGGGACGTGCTCTGAAGGATTTCGCGAAAAGGGACGACGTAGTGGTTGCGACAAAGTTTCTTCCCCGCACGCCGGAGGAGATCGAGGCCGGAATCACAGGCCAGCAGCACATTGAGAACATGCTGAATAAAAGCCTTGAAAATCTGGACATGGATCACGTCGATCTCTACATCTACCATATGTGGGATCATCAGACTCCGATCTATGATATCCTGGACGGGCTCAACCGTATGATAAAAGCCGGGAAGATCCGTTATATCGGCATCTCCAACTGCTTCGCATGGCAGCTCGCAAAGGCAAATGCTCTTGCAGAAAAGGAAGGATTTGCCAAATTTGTCTCCATCCAGGGACATTACAACCTGATCTTCCGGGAAGATGAGCGGGAGATGGTCCCCTTCTGCCGGGAGGACAATATTGCCCTGACGCCGTACAGCGCCCTGGCCGGAGGCCGTCTCTCCAAGCACAGAGGCGAGACGTCGAAGCGTCTGGCGGAGGACAGCTATGCAAAACTGAAATACGAGGATACCGAATCTCAGGATCAGGTGATCATCGACCGGGTTGCTGAAATTGCAGAAAAGCGGGGTGTCACGATGACAGAAGTCTCCCTTGCATGGCTCCTAGCAAAGGTCACTTCTCCGGTGGTAGGCGCTACGAAGTTCCACCATGTGGAGGGCGCCGCAAAGGCGGTGGATCTGGAGCTGACCGATGATGAGATTGCTTATCTGGAAGAGCCCTATGTTCCTCATAAGCTCGTGGGTGTGATGGCTCAGAATACGGCAGCCTCATCGAGCGAAAAGCATGTATGGTCCACAGGGGATCAGAAGGTCTGAACAAAAAACAGTCCTGATATTACCTCTATCAGAAAAGGACAAGTCGTACAGGTAAAACTATCATCCCTGTACAACCTGTCCTTTTCCATTTTTCTATAACATCGGCTTCAGACATTTCACGATCTTCTCTATGGTCCTGACAAAAGTCTCCGTATCCGCCTCAGGATTATTCAGATAAGCATGATAGGCTCCCTGTATACAATAGGACAAGAGGATATTCTTCTCGAAATCGTTCTCAAATTCCGGATGCTTCCTGAATATGACCTTTTTCAGTTCCCGGTCCAGCTGATTTGCCAGATGATTCTGCTCTTTCCCGGAAAACAGGATCTTGATCAGTGATATCTGTGACAGAAAGGCCAGGCAGAGCGCTCTCGTAAAAGCATCCATATTTTCAAATGTATAGTCCTTAAGATGCTCAATGCTGTTTATGATGGACATGACCGTCTCTTTTTCCATGGACTCGGACAGATCATAGATATCCGCATAGTGCGCATAAAAAGTTGACTTGTTGATACATGCCTCCGCACACAATTCTTTTACCGTGATCTTCTCCAGAGTTTTCTTTGCGCGCAGTTTGATAAACGCATTCTTGATCGCCTTCTCTGTTTTTTCAATCCTGAGATCCATTGGTTCCTCCTGTTTTCAAGAACTTTTTTCCCGGCCGAAATCTTCCGTTTCATGATCAACTGATATTAACCGACTCTTCTGTCAAAATGGTTGGATTTCCAACCTATCCTCTGAATTGTCGGTGGACGTCCGGCCGGATTCCCGTTATTCTTATTATACAGTGAAAAACAACTACAGTCTATTAAAATAAAAAACCGGAGGTAATTATGGATTTTTACGGATTCTACACAGGAAAGATCTTTGACGCCTACAAATATCTTGGCGCCCATGTAACAGATAAAGGAGTGGTCTTCCGCACCTTTGCCCCCTCCGCATCGAAGATCTCCGTCATCGGAGAGTTCAACGAGTGGGAGGAAAGTCCCATGGAGAAGGCACACGACGGAAACTTCTGGGAGTTCACCTCAGAAAAGGCCCGTCCCAGCATGATGTACAAATATCGGATCTACGACCAGGCCGGTCAGTTTATCGATCACTGCGATCCTTACGGATACGGAATGGAACTGCGGCCCAACACAGCATCCATCATCTGGGATACGGAAACCTATCATTTTCATGACGCGGCATGGATGAAGAAACGCACAGCCAGGCTCCGGGAACCGCTGAATATCTACGAAATTCACTTTGGTTCCTTCCGCAAGCCTTCCGACGAGCCGGACGCATGGTATAACTACGAAGAAATGGCGGATATTCTGATCCCCTATGTAAAAGAAAACGGGTACAACTATCTGGAGATCATGCCTCTCTGCGAGTATCCCAGCGATGAGTCCTGGGGGTATCAGGGCACCGGATTCTTCAGTCCCACTTCCCGCTATGGCACGGCGGATCAGCTCAAAGCCTTTGTGGACGCCTGCCACCAGAATAACATCGGCATCATCCTGGATTTTGTCCCCGTACATTTTGCGGTGGACTATTACGCACTGGCAAATTACGACGGGACAGCACTGTACGAATATCCTCATGCCGCAGTGGGACAGAGCGAGTGGGGAAGCTGCAACTTCATGCACTCCCGCGGTGAAGTACGGAGTTTCCTTCAGTCCGCCGCCAACTACTGGCTCACAGAATTCCACATGGATGGTCTGCGTATGGACGCCATCAGCCGCGCGATCTACTGGCAGGGAACACCGGAGCGGGGCGTCAACTCCAACGCGGTGGAATTTCTGAAAAATATGAACCGGGGTCTGAAAGAACTGCACCCCTCCGCCATCCTCGCCGCAGAGGACTCAACCAGTTTCCCCGGAGTCACTGACGCTCCGGAAGAAGGCGGACTTGGTTTCGATTATAAGTGGGACATGGGCTGGATGAACGACACTCTGGACTACTTCCGCACGGATCCTCTGTTCCGCGGAGGATGCGGAGACAAACTCACCTTCTCCATGGCATACTATTATGATTCCAATTACCTGCTGCCCCTCTCCCACGACGAGGTCGTGCACGGGAAAGCCACGATCCTCCAGAAAATGTTCGGGGATTATGAGATGAAATTTCCTCAGGCGCGGGCGCTCTATATGTACATGTACGCTCATCCGGGCAAGAAGCTGAACTTCATGGGAAATGAGATCGGTCACTTCCGGGAATGGGACGAAAAGCGGGAGCAGGACTGGAATCTGCTGGACTTCCCGGCTCACCAGGATTTTCACCGGTTCATGACCGACCTGAACCGGTTCTATCTGGAACACCCGGCTTTCTTTGAGAAAGATTATGACGCCGACGGATTCCAGTGGCTGGACTGCCATTCCCAGGATCGCTGCGTATATGCCTTCGAGCGCGCAGGGAAAAAAGAGAGGGTCGCAGCCATCTTTAACTTCTCCGGGGTGGAGCAGGCAGGATATCAGCTTGAGATCCCGGGTGCCGCAAAACTGGAGCGCGTATTCTCCAGCGAACTTCCCGCATACGGCGGACAGGGAAGAGGGAAAGTAAAATCCCTTTCTGATAAGACCGATTCCGGCAAATCGGTATTTGAATTCACGCTGCCTCCATTTTCAGCGGAATATTATCTGATAACAGAAAAATGATCCTTCTTCTCCATTCCAGGACAGCGCGGTGCATCCTCCGCGCTGTCTTTCTTTTTTGGGTCTGATACGATTCGTTGCTTGCATCTCCCTCTCTTTCTGTGTTATCCTCTTATCATCTTATCTGAGGCAGAGGGCGTCTGTCCCTTATCTTACCGCCGGATGATCATTTATTTATTTCATGCTCCGCATTCGGAGTATATTCCACGCAGACTTACCTACTGGCAGAAAGCGAGGTGGTTCCCTTGATAACTGGATCCTCTGTCTGAAACGTTACCCGAAAACACATATGGAGGAACATTATGAAAAAAACGAAACGCACTCTGGTGCTTATCCTGTCCGTCGCCCTGCTGCTCTGCACCGGAATAGTAAGTCTGGCGGAAAATGATACGCCGGAGGGAACCGACACCGTCTGCCTGCTGACACTGGTACAGCCGGAACACGGAACTTTGAAAACGGAAGAAACTTATAGCATTACAGAAACCGGTCAGTTACGCATCCCACCCGGCACAGAAGTCCAGGTCATGGCAGAGACAGCGGACGGTTATGAAACCGATCAGCTTCTTCTCAACAGTGAACCTCTGGAGCCGGACGAAAACGGAATCGCAGCATTCCGGATGCCTGCACAGGACAGCACACTTGAACTGACCGTCACAGAAAAAAGCCTGTCACCTGCCGGCGATGCAAAACCGGATACAGCGAACAAAGGAAATACGGATGATAGCCAAAATCCGGCTAATGCAATAGCAGCCGGTTCTCTCAGTCAAATCGGTCAGAAAATCCCGAAAGCAGGTCTGCCTGCTAAAGCCGCTTTGCGATCGGCTGGCGAGACCATCACTTCTGCGTACATCAAAAAAGGTTCTGAAGTCTCCGGAGGAATCGACGTAATCCAATGGACTGACGATAACTGGTCTGCTCTTGATCAGTGGTCTGAAGGCATTCTCGGCACAACATCCGGAGAATGGCTTTTCTGCGCTGATCCAACACAGCATTTCAAAGAAGGTCTTGTGATGACATCCCACAACGCACTTGAATACTACGATCAGGATACAATAGATACCGTCTGCGCCCTGCTCTACTATGTGGACAGCTACGGCTGTTCCGGGCTTTCGGAAGACCAGAAATATATGATAAAACAGGCATTTCTCTGGACTGCCCTCAACCATGTAACCAGATGGTACAGCGGGGAGGGTTATATAGAGATCAATTACGGCAACGGACTGACCTGCGGCTGCGGTTATGGCATAGCCGGACACTACCGCAATCTCTATGACGACGGGATCAAGTGGCTAGAAACTAACCGTGACAATTTTGACGCATCCGGCGAGATCTTTACCAATGGTGAGAATCAGCCCTTAAGCCGGTGGAACTATGAATTTCATCCAACGGGGTATCTGGTTTTGAAGAAAATTTCCGCCATTCCCGAACTCACTGACGGAAATTCCTGCTATAGCCTTGGCGAAGCAGAATACGGGATTTACACAGATGAAGACTGCGAAGACAAAGTCGGAACTCTCACCACAGACGGCAGCGGAAACTCGGGCAAAATCGAGCTCGACACAGGAGAATATTATATAAAAGAGACAAAGGCTCCCACCGGATATGCCCTGGACACAAATGTCTATACCGCAGAGGTCGAGGGAAACAGCACCACAACAACTGAGGTACAGGATACTCCTCTGAGTATCCCCGTCCAGCTTCTGCTTGAAAAAACTGACAGGGATACAGGGACCGGCGTGCCGCAGGGAAATGCAGCTCTTTCCGGTGCCGAATTTACGGTCCGGTATTATGACGGTACTTACGACTCGGACCCCTCTGCCGAAGGGAAAAAACCTCTTAGGACATGGGTCATGAAAACTGGGGCCGACGGCACAGTAAGATTTGACACCGCATCAAGGGTTTCCGGCGACATCTTTTACTATTCCGGCGGAAAGGCTGCCCTGCCGCTGGGGACTATCACCATTCAGGAGACAAAGGCTCCTGCGGGATATCTGCCCAGCAGCGAACTCTTCGTGATCCAGATCACAGCACAGGGGAATGGTGTCAGCGCGTACAACCAGCCGACTGTCCCCGAAAGTGTGATCCGTGGCGGAGTACGCATCGAGAAATGGGATAACGAGCTGGGCAGAAACAGTGCCCAGGGCGGAGCTTCTCTGTCGGGAACCCGATTTGAGATCATCTCCCTGAATCCAAATCCCGTGGTCGTCGAAGGCAGAACATATGAAAACGGTGACGTGGTCAAAACAATAATGACAGACGGAACCGGCGCCGCGTCCACAGCTGACGACCTGCTCCCATACGGAAATTACCGCATTACCGAGACGGTTCCTCCCTCTGGATATTCATCAAAGGGTACGCTCCAGCGGGATTTTTCTGTCAGAGAAAACGGTGCACTTGTGGATCTGAACACCGAAACGACCGCCATCAGAAATAACGTAATCCGGGGCGGCATCCGGATCGAGAAATGGGACAGCGAACTTGACAAAAAGGCGTCCCAGGGAGGAGCCTCCCTGGAAGGGGCTCAGTTCAATATCATATCGTTAAATTCGAATCCCGTGGTCGTCGAAAGAAAAACATATCAAAACGGCGACACGGTCAAAACAATAAAGACTGACAGCAGCGGTACCGTATCCACTGACCCAGACCTGCTCCCCTATGGCAAATACCGTGTCGAAGAGATCGCCCCGCCGGAAGGCTATAATCACACCGGAATCCTTTCCCGGGAGTTCACGATCCGTGAGGACAGTGTGACCGTAAATCTCACCACTTCTGACACTGCCATAAAAAACGACGTCATACGGGGCGATCTGGAACTGATCAAGTTTGCCGAACCTTCCGATGAAGAGGAAGATCAGATGCCTCCGCTCAAAGGCATTATCTTTGAGCTCACATCAAAGACCACCGGTGAGACTTTCCAAATCACCACTGATGAGAACGGCTATGCTTCCACCGCTCAGCTTGCCCTCAGCAGCCGCGGAAATCTTGTCTACGACACCTATACCGTACACGAAAAGAATACGCCGAAAGATCTGAAGCCTGTCGACGACTTTGATGTCACGATCTCAGAGGAAGGGCAGACACTTTACTACATTCTGGAGGATAAAAAGATCCTGTCTCCAATACAGCTTGTAAAGACAGACATCACAACGGGCAGAACGATTCCTCTCGCCGGAGCGGAATTTCAGCTTCTTGACGAAAACAAATCCCCACTCACCATGACAACCTGGTATCCGGACAAGATCGTCCACGACAGCTTTCAGACAGATGAAAACGGATCCTTTATCCTCCCTGAAAAACTCTCTGCAGGAGTCTACTATTTTCGCGAGATAAACGCCCCCAACGGATACCTCCGCGGGGAAGACCTGAAATTCGAGATCACGGAAGGGAGGGACTGGGCCGAGCCCATGACTGTAAAATATGAAGATGTGCCGGCGATGGGGCGGATCCGTATCATGAAGACAGACCGCGAGACCGGGGACGCTCTGGCAGACGTGGAGTTCACCGTTACCGCGGCGGAAGATATCGTGACCGGGGACGGCACAGTCCGGGCGGCGAAAGGCGAGGTTGTGGATACGGTTACTACGGACGAAAAGGGAAACGCGCAGAGCTGTGATCTATACCTTGGAAAATACACCGTTACAGAGACCAGACAGCCGTCAGGATATGTCCTGCCGGGAGAAGGCGTGGACGTGGAGCTTCAATACGCCGGCCAGGACACACCTCTGATAACAGAAGTTCTGAAGATTGAAAATATTCCCACGACACTGATCCTTGAGAAGGTTTCATCCGATACCGGAGAGCCGCTGGAAGGCGTGGCCTTTACGATTTGGAGGGACTCTGAAGAAAGTTCCGACGCGGCAGCCGAAGGTGAGAGCAGTGACTCCAGCAAGGCGAACGGCGCAGCCGGTGAAGACGAAGCAATAGACAGTCCTGTTGGTACCTCCGAGCCGGATAGCGGGAACGCAGAAAACGTATCGGGAGAGACATTCACTACAGACGAAAACGGGCAGATCATTCTTCAGCGTATCGAGCCCGGCGTCTGGTGTATTCAGGAAACGGAAGGCATTCCGGGCTACTCATTTGACAGAGAGATCCGGAGGGTGGAGGTGACAGAAGACGGAAGGATTGGAGGCGAGCCATCATTGACGATCACTGTGGAAAACGAAAAGACAAAGATTCCTCAGACCAGCGCAGTCATCGCTGATACCGGAAAGAAAGCAGGAATTGCACGCGCAGAGACAACGATCCGTGACACCGTGTCCATGAGCGGACTTCAGGTCGGAGAAGAATATCTTCTGTATGCTCAGGTAATGGATACTGACACCGGAGAACCGCTGACCGATAAGGACGGGGAGCCGGTGAATGCAGAGAAGACATTTACCGCAGAGACGTCTGCGATGGAGATTGAGATCGACATTCCTCTGGACGCCTCCTCCCTCGCCGGCAGGACCGTCACCGTTTTCGACACCCTGTATATCGGTGAAACAGAAGCCGCATCCCACCGGGATATCAGCGCGGAAAGCCAGCAGATCACTTTCCCCGAACACAGGATCGGAACTACCGCCCTGGGAGAGGACACCGGCACCCATGATATCGCCGCCGCAAAAGACGCTGTAATCGTTGACACCGTCTCCTGGGAAGGTTTGATCCCGGGGCTTGAATATGAACTTCAGGGCGTAGTGATCGACAAAGAGACCGGAGAGCCTTATCCAGAGAACGAGGAGGAGATTCGTGTATCTGCAGCCTTCACCCCGCAGGAAACGGAAGGGACTACGGAGATGAGATTCCAGCTCGACACCTCCGGACTGGAGGGAAAAGATTTTGTCATCTTTGAATATCTCTATCAGGATGGGACTCTGACAGCATCCCATGAGGACGTTAACGACAAAGATCAGACTGTCCATGTCCTTGCCTCCGACGAGATAAAAAAAGAGACTCCAAAAACCGGAGACGGAACGGATCCCTCGATCCTTTCCCGACTTGCAGGTCTGACAGGTCTTGCCGCTGCTTCCGCGGCAGGGGCCTGGATGATCCTGCACCGCAGTCGCAGACACAGGAAAACAAAACGAAGAAGACATTCGTAAAATGAGCGCCTGCAAATGCCTGCCCCTGCAGGCACGGCAGCCGCTTGCAGGACTTACTGCACAAAGATCCGTGGGGAACCGCTGTATGTTCAGCAGTTTCCCACGGTATTTTCATTCTGTCATACGGTTTCGCTCAGGAACTTAATGGCATTCAGATGGATGACCCCTTCTCTGGAAAAATCCATCTTATCCATGGAAATCACGTATTTGGGATAATTGTCCGGAATATTAGCATATACACCAAATTCCCTCTCGATCACCCTTTGGTCGTACAGATAATATGCCACCTGGTAATACTCTTTCTTTCCGTCCTTTAATGCAACAAAATCCACCTCGCTGCCCGGGATGCTTCCCACATAGACTTCATATCCCCGGTTCAGAAGTTCATTGTAGACTACATTTTCCAATAGCGCTCCCATCTCCAGCTTAAATCCGCTGTTATGAATCCTGCCCAGTCCCAGATCGGTAAGATAATATTTATCAAGCGTTGTCAGAATCTTCTTCCCTCTGATATCATAACGCTGCGCCTTGGAAACGATCAGCGAAGTCTGTATATGATCCAGATAATTATAGAGCGTCTGTGTACTGACTGTCCGGTCCACACTCTTGAAATATTTCAGGATTCCCTGTGAAGAAAATGTCTGCGACGGATTTGCCATCAGATATTCCATGATCCGGTTCAGCAGGTCCACATCCCTTGCGCCTGTCCTCTGTACAATGTCCCGCAATACAACTGAATTAAACAGATCCTGCAGATATGTGCGTACCTCGCTTTCGCTGTGAAGAGAAAACCGCTGCGGCATCCCGCCCCAGTTCATATATTCGACCAGATCTTCATCCGTCGGCGCTGCAACATTTCTGATCTCACAGCACTCTGAAAACGAAAACGGCGCAACACGGAATGTTACATATCTCCCTGAAAGAAGTGTTGCCAGTTCACCTGACAGCAGTTTGCTGTTTGAGCCGGTAATAAATATACTGACGTCCCAGGTAGCTCGAAACGAATTGATCACCCTTTCAAATCCGTCTACCATCTGGATCTCATCAAAAAACAGATAGTATTTTTCCTCATTTTTTCTTTTATCGCAAATGTAATCATATAGTGCCTTCGCATTTGTTATATATGAATATTGAAAATCTTCAAAATTCATATATATGATCTGTTCCTGCCTGACTCCTTTCTGCTTCAGTTCCTCCATAATTTCATGGAGAAGTACCGATTTTCCCGAACGTCTCAGTCCGATCAGGACTTTGATCAGTTCACTTTCGTAAAACGGACGGATTCTTTTTAATACAGATTCTCTTTTTATCATACTCTGCCTCCATCAAACAATATCCTTCGGCTGTTTCCAGTTTTTCCGTATTCATTCTAAATAATCAGGAACCTATATCAAGAGTTTTGCCTGCCTCTCTATAATTATAATAGAATAAGTGTTAAAATTTGTAAAATAATTTTGATATATCAAAATTATTTTACATATACCATTATCAATTTCTTTATATCAAAATTATATTTCCCTGCAGGCTTTTCCTATTGACTGCTGTCTCCCCGCCTCTTCCTTCTGTACTCTGACGGCGCCTCCCCGTACTCCTTCCGGAATATCCTTGAAAACGCAAGCTGATCATCAAATCCCAGCGAACCGGAGATCATGGCGATCGGCAGGGTGGTCGTTGTCAGCAGACGACAGGCCTTCTTCAACTTCAGATCCATAAGATATCTCTTGGGTGAAATGCCAAACTTCTCATGAAATGTCCTTGTCATATAATTCGGATGGATCCCGAAGGATCTTGCCACATCCTTGAGCACCAGTTTCTCCGCATAATTCGTATCCAGATAGAATTTCACTTCATCTGCAACAGAATCCTTTCCCCAGCTCTCCTCACTGAACCCGATGTCCGAAAAAAGTTCCGCCATGATCTGATACAGGATGCCGTTTGCGCGGAAATACTGACTGGTGGGGTTTCCTTCCATTGACAGGATATCGAATATCTTCTCCCTGTATTTTTCCACATCAAGCCCGTGAATGATATATACGTCGTCCACAGACGTCATGATCTGGTACAGGTACGCTTCCGAACTGATCCCCAGAAAGCTGATCCAGGCGTAATGCCATGGATCTTCCTTTGACGCTTCATAAAAAGAAATCTTTCCTGACGGGATAAGAAACGCGTCCCCGGCGGACAACTGAAAGACATGTTCATTGATATGCAGTTTTCCACTCCCTTCCAGAACAAAATGGATCAGTTGATAGGAACGGAACTTTGGTCCGTAACTGTAACCGGGGCTGCACGCCTCATAGCCCGCACTGTAAAATGTCAGATCTGAATTTGATTTATACTGCAGCGAATGCTGCGTCTCCTTATATTCTCTCATAGGTCCATTTTACCGCAAAAAGTTAGTTTTTTCCATATTTTGAATATGAAATGCTATAGGAAATCATGCCGATATCGTGTTAAATATAACTAAAGGCGCCGAAGATATAAAAGGAAGGAGATGATCGATTGAGGGAGAAAAAACAGCTTTTCCACCTTGAACCGCCCAGAGGGCTTCTCAACGACCCCAACGGGCTGTCATATTTTAACGGAAAATATTACGTGTTCTTTCAGTGGAACCGCTTTGCAAAAGATCATTCCTATAAGGAATGGGGAATGTTCACTTCCCCGGATATGGTCCGCTGGACTTTCGAGGGAAGCGCACTGCTGCCGGACCAGACTTATGACATGTGCGGAACTTATTCCGGCAGCGGACTTGTTATCGATGAGAAACTATATTTGTTTTATACAGGTAATGTAAAAAAAGACGGAAAGAGAAAAAGCTATCAGTGCATGGCAGTAACCGGAAACGGGCAAAAATTTCTGAAGCTCGGAAGCGTGGCGGAAACACCGGAGGATTTCACAGAGCATTTCCGTGATCCGAAAGTTTTCCGCACAGAATCCGGTACATACTTCATGCTCACAGGAGCACAGAGAAAATCCGGGAAGGGCGCGCTGGCGCTGTTTCGCTCCGGCAACGGGCTGACCTGGGAATATTCCGGCATCCCCGCTGTAACAGAAGAGTATGAAATGGTCGAATGTCCCGACCTGTTCTATCTGGACGGAACTTATGTCCTGCTCTACTGCCCTCAGAAGAGGGACAATGAAAAGGACGCTGATATCTCCAGCTTCTCGGCGGTAAAGACCGTCACGTTCAATGAACAGGATGGAACCCTTGACGATGCCGACCTGGATCAGAATTTTACAAAGACAGACTTCGGATTCGACTTTTACGCCCCCCAGACCTTCGAAGCTCCGGACGGCCGACGGATCCTTTATGCATGGATGTCCCGCATGGACGGGGAACAGGAGGAAGCCTTTTCCAAAGGAGAGCCCTGCATCCACTGCCTGACACTCCCCCGGGAGCTTAAAATCAGGAACGGGAAACTGATCCAGACACCGGTAAAAGAACTGGAGCAGCTGAAGGGAGATGAAATCCCCTTCATCCGTGACGGAGACCATACAGTCCGGCTCCTTCCCGGGGACCGCACCTGGTTCCTGCACTTCACGCTGACAGAGCCGGAGCAAAAAGTCTCAGCCCGATTCCACAGCGGAGAATCATCCCTGGCCTGGGATCCGGAAGGAGACTATATGGATACAGAAAGCCAGAAGGTGTACGGCGGGGACGAGCTCATGCAGATCGGTGTGACCGTTCCCCTGGTGAAAGAGGATTTCCACGCATTTGTGATCCATCTGGAACGTGTTGAAACAATATAACAATAAAATCCCGGAGGGAAGCCTCTTGCCTTAGTGACATAAGCTCTCTCCGGGATTTCTCTTTCTTTATTTTTTCTCTTCAAGCCGGATCGCCTTTCGCTCCGCCGCTGCGTCGATCAGTTCCTTTGCCTCCTCAAACGCTGCAGGCAGATATGCTTCCGTCCATTCCTTTCCCGCCTTCTCCTGCTTCTTGATCTCGTCCCATTTTGTCAGCACCTCACCGGAATCGGAGACCACTGCATTCCCGAACACATGAGGATGCCGGCGGATCATCTTGTCAATGATAGTCTGGATCACATCATCCATGGTGAAATAACCTTCCTCCTCCGCGATCCGGGCATTCAGGACGACCTGCATGAGCAGATCTCCCAGTTCCTCCTTCAGGTTGTCCGGGTCTCCGGTCTGATCCAGGATATTGATCCCGCAGATCACCTCTGCCGCCTCCTCGATACACGGCTTTTTCAGGCTCATATGAGTCTGCTCTCTGTCCCAGGGACAGCCGTCCGGGGCACGGAGTTTCGCGATGATATTTTCGAATTCTTCAAATTTTGTCATTTTAAAATGATCTCCTTTCCATATTTCTTTTCAGATTACTGTTGCACTTTTTCAACTTTGCTGTATAACTTCCATTGACATTCACATAATAGAGACATATAATAAAAGTACAGAAATTCGTACGTTTTTCAGTACACTTGGAGGTGTTTCTATGATAGCAGCAAAAAGTATGGATGTCAGACAGAACTTCAAAAAATTCTGTGATAAAGTTTTCCACGGTGAAACAGTGATCATTTCCCGGAAGAAAAACGAAAATGTCGTAATGGTTTCCGAACGGGAATACAACGATCTGATCAAAGCCAGAAGAAATGCGGAGTATCTGACTATGCTGGATCAATCCATGTCCGAAATTTCTTCCGGTGGTATCGTCTCCAAATCTCTCGATGAACTAAAGGAGTTCGAAGCATGAATATTATCTTTTCTTCCACGGCATGGCGCCAATATACAGAATGGCAGGTGCAGGACAAGCGGCTTGTCAGACGGATCAACGAACTCATAAAAGATATTGACCGTAACGGTGCTCTAAAAGGAATAGGCAAGCCGGAACTTTTAAAATATCGAAAAGCATGCAGTCGCAGGATAACTGGCGAACATCGTCTCGTCTATAACATCGATACCAATGGCAATCTGATCATCTACGCCTGTCGTGGTCACTATGAAGAATAAAGGTATTTTCTTCAGTTATCAGCCGGGAAGCAAATTCCCTGCTGCCTGCGTACCTCATCCATGATCTTCATCTCTGTCTCAGAATTTTCAAGCCGCTTATGTTCTGCCGTTCCGGCATGGATCAGCCGGATGAATTCTTCCGTCTCATATACCATATTATTTGAAATTTGGGGGATATCCAGTTTCTTTTCTCTTCCGTCGTGGAAAAAGATCGTTACCTCCTGAGGCTCATGTATCTTGTCTATCAGCATCACGCCGTTTTCCCCCTGGATCTGACTGGGGACACGGGAATCCGTGATCTTAGAATAGATCAGTTCTCCCTGCATTCCATCGTACTCCACAAGGATGGTCCCGGCTCCCTCAAATCCGTTGGACAGCTTCAGGCTGCTGCTCTGTATCCGTTCCGGCATGCCGAACAGGTCTACAAGGGGATGAACACAGTACACCCCGATATCCATCAACGCGCTGTTTGACAGCTCCGGTCTGAACGCATTTTCTATGATCCCGTTCTTGAACTTATCGTATCGGCTGGAGTACTGACAGAACTGAAAGGAGACTCTCCGGATCATTCCCAGTTCTCTCAGGTTCTCTCTGACTGCCTCAAATCCCGGGGAAAATACGGAACGCATCGCTTCCAGGAGGATAACACCATTCTCCAGAGCCGTCTCTTTCATCCGGCGGAACTCCCGAAGGTTGGATGCCGCCGGCTTCTCCACAAGAACATGTTTCCCCGCCTTCATCATCTGTATGCTCTGCGCCGCGTGACAGCAGTTCGGACTTGCCACGTAAACTGCATCCACCTCCGGGCAGGCAGCCAGATCGTCCAGGCTGTCAAAAGTCAGCTCTGCTCCATGTCTGCCGGCATAGTCCCGTGCTCGTTCCATCGTCCGGGAGTACACTGCCTTCAGGCAGAATTCCGGCACAGTTGACGCCGCTTCAAGGAAACGGTCAGTTATAAAATTCGTTCCAATCACTGCAAAATTTATCATAGAACCTCCTCCTGTTCACAGATATTCCTTTGTGTTCATAAAAATCTGAATTCATTTTACTACGGATAAAAAAACGGTTCAAGATTCGTCGTTGTCATTTTCCGCTCCTTATGTTATCCTTTTCTCACCGGGGTGGTATTCTGTCCGCCCCCTGTATCACTTTAACTATACCGTTTCTATGCAGACCAAACGGTACATCTCTCATTTTCGGAGCCTGCTTCCAGGCACAGACCCGACAATGAAAATGAGAAAGGAATCCATCTCATGAAATATGAACTGAATCTCAAAGATTTCAAAAAGAAAACCTGCCGCCCTCTCGGCAGCCATTTCCGCGGTACCGCCCCGGACGGCAGCACCCTTTCTTTTACAAACTGCTATATGGAGACCGAGTCCGGACCTTTCTTCGGCATCAGCGGGGAATTCCACTTCTCCCGGTGCGATGAGAGCCGCTGGGAGGACGGGATCCTGAAGATGAAGATGTGCGGGATCCGCATCGTCTCCACCTATATCTTCTGGAACCACCACGAAGAAGAGGAGGGCATATTCAATTTCTCCGGAAGTAAAGATCTTCGAAAGTTCGTGGAACTGTGCGGAAAGCACCAGATGTATGTCATCCTCCGGATCGGCCCATTCGACCACGGAGAAGTGAGAAACGGCGACCTTCCGGACTGGCTCTACGGCAAGCCTTTTGAAGTCCGGAAACTGAACGAAGGTTTCCTTCGCTGCACCAGGCGGCTTTACTCCGAGATCGCAGGTCAGATCCGGGGACTTCTCTACAAAGACGGCGGTCCCGTGATCGCCGCCCAGATCGATAACGAATATATGCACGCCTCCGCAATGTGGGAGATCACCACCGGAATTTCAAATGAATGGATCTTCCGCGGCGATGACCGGGAAGCTTATATGCTCGCCCTCCGTGATCTGGCAAAAGAGTGCGGGATCGACACGCCTTTCTACACCTGTACCGGGTGGGGCGGAGCCATCACGCCGGACGAAATGCTGCCCCTCTGGGGCGGGTATGCATACCGCCCCTGGCTGTTCTATACAGAAGGCAGAGGGGAGCATCCGGTCACGGAAGAATACATTTATCAGGATTTTCACAACAATGAAGCAGTCGTCACCAGCGATTTCAAACCGGCATATCTGCCGGAGGACCGCCCCTACGCCTGCTGTGAGATGGGCGGCGGCATGACCTGCACTTACAATTACCGTTTCGTACTGCCATTCCAGAGCGTGGATGCCATGGCAAATATCAAGCTGGCCTCCGGTTGCAATTTTCTCGGATACTATGTCTTCCACGGCGGCTCCAATCCGAAGGGGAAGCACGGAATGTTCCTGAACGAGGCACAGGCTCCTAAGATCTCCTACGACTATCAGGCAGCCATCGGGGAGTTCGGACAGATCCGGGAGTCCTATCGACGGCTGAAGACGATCCATCTCTTCTGCCGCACCTTCGAGAACACTCTCTGTGACATGCAGACCATGCTCCCGGAAGGCGCCTCTCTGATCGATCCGAAGGATACTGAAACTCTGCGTTTTGCAGTCCGCACTGACGGAAAAAGCGGGTTCCTCTTCCTCAACAATTTTCAGGATCACCTGGAGATGAAGCCGAAAAAGGACGAATCCGCGACTCTTCATCTCAACGGGGAAGACCTGACATTCCCCCCGATCAGCCTCGACCCCGGCGAGAGCTGCATTCTCCCCTTCCATATGGACCTGGCAGGCATCGACCTGGTCTGTGCCACAGCGCAGCCGGTCACAAGGATCGCTTCTGTCGGGAAAGATCATGAAGCCGGAAACTCCGGGACCAGCGGGGAATCTTTTGAATCCTTCTTTGATACCTGTATTTTTCTCAAACCGGACGGGATGGATCCGGTCTTTCGCTTCGAAGAGGGTGTGGTAACAAATCCGGTTTCCCGTTTTGAAGAAGAGGCGGTGACAGATCAGGGCGGCAGCGTATACAGATGCACTCCCGGAAAAGCGGCAGAACTGTTCCGCGTCTCAAAGGGAGCAGCACAGATCACGATCCTCTGCCTTGACCGGACCCTTGCAGGACAGATGTATCCGCTCTCCGACGGCACTCTGCTCTTCTCAGAAGGTGCCGTCCTGGAAGACGAAACCGGGATCCGCCTGGAGACTATGTCGCCGGAAAATACAGTCCTCACCTGGCCGAAGGGACACAGGATTCCGCTTCATGCCGAAAAGCTCCATAAACTTCCCGCAGGTGTTTCCTGCCTGGAACACCTCCGCGGTTTGTCTGATATTTTTGACGTCTGGGAGATAAAGACAGACCGGAAAAAAATTCCGGTCACAGTGACACAGACCGCTTACAGCAAATATGAAGTTTCCTTCCCGGAAGATCTCATGGGCAGCCTTGAAGAAAACCTGAAAGATGAACTTAATGGCGGACAGAAAGGCCGCTCTGGAAACCGTCTGAAAGATGTGCTCCTTCAGATTGACTATACCGGGGATATCGGTTCCGCCTTTATCGACGGAGACATGATCCACGACAACTTCTGTAACGGCGGCACCTGGGAGATCGGGCTTCGTACCTTTGCGGACCGGCTGAAAAATTCTCCGCTGACTATTTCCATCGCCCCGCTCAGAGAGGGCGTAAATGTGAATACCGAGTCCGCCATGGCGGCGAGGATGGAAAGCGCGGACCAGTATATCGCCGGGCTGAAAGAGGTGCGGGCGTGTCCGGTCTATGAGATAAAAATATCATAAACCGCAAATGCGGCAGGCAGCCGCCGGGTTTATCGTACAGAAAAGGCATCAGCCGCGTAAAGGAGGTAACGCGTCTGATGCCTTTTCCATATTGCAAATCTATTTCTCTGTTTCTTCTGTTGTATAAATCCGGATCTCTCTGTCCTCCCGGCCGCCGGTGATCTCATCCGTGATCCCGTAGACCGCGTTGCTGATCACATATTCTCCGTCATTGACATAGACTTCGATCAGGTTCTTGTCCACCAGCACTTCCAGGCGGAATCCTTCCTTAAGCTCCGGCGTCTCGGAGATAAGATGAGCTCCCTCAAATCCAGGGTATACACGGCTTCGGTCCGTACAGATATGATCTCCCTTTCTGGAAATCACATATCCTCCGATGTCCACGTTCTCGCCGTCATCCAGATCGAAGACTGCCATGTAGCCGTCACCGGAATCCTGCTCTCCCAGAGATATTTCTTTCGAATAAGCGCCGCGGATATTCGGATGCATACGGAAGTAGATATGTCTGCCTTTCCGTTCCACAACACGGGGAGAACAGAACATTCCGATCCATCCTTCCTCTGTAACCTTTGGCATCCTGAGCCATGCTTCCATCACCCTTCTGCCTTCCGCATCCACTGTCGTCTGTGGAGCGTACAGATCCAGTCCGTAGTCGATAAAAGTATAATCATCCGGGATTTCCATCCGACAGGTTTCTTCGTCGAATTCCACCGGGAAACAGATGGACTGATTCTTTTCTTTCTCGTCATTCTTGAGCAGTTTCATAGGGGATACGAGAAGGACTTTTCCGCCCTCCGTCTCGAAGTAGTCAGGGCATTCCCACATCCATCCGTAATCCGGCCCTTTCCACGCCTTATCCATGTAGGTCCAGGTGTGAAGATCCTCACTCCGGTAGAAGAGAAGCTCCCCGTACTGTTCATTCACTGTACTTCCGAGCACCAGATACCAGGCGTCCTTGCCTCTCCATATCTTCGGATCTCTGGTATGAGTCCGGCCGCCCAGTTCCGCATCCATGATAGGCGGAATGATGACCTCTTTCCCATTCTCATTATCAAAATCAAACCCGTCTTCGGATGAGATCATAAGCTGTGCCGATTCAAACTGTTCGTTCAGGCATGTGTGAGGATCCTCCGGGTTTACCACCTCATATCTGACTCCTGTATACGCCAGATACATTCTGCCGTCCACTTCGATGGCACTGCCGGAGAAGCATCCGTTCTGGTCCTCCCTCCTGGATGGATAGAGGGCCAGCCCTTTGTGCTCCCAGTTTACCAGGTCCCTGCTCACCGCATGTCCCCAGTGCATGGTGCCCCAGCGGGGTCCATAGGGAAAATACTGATAAAACAGATGGTAGTATCCTTTGTAGTATATAAAGCCGTTGGGATCGTTTACCCAGTTATCCGGCGCTTTCAGGTGTAGTTTCTGCTGTTTCATACTGCCTCCGTATAATTAACTCCTGTCTCTTTATCAAAGAAATGCATTTTTGACGGCATGAACACGAAGTTCACTCTGTCACCGATCTGGCTGATCTCATATTTTGAGACTCTGGCCACTGCCTGAGAACCGCCGAAATTGAAATACAGGTTGTTCTCATTTCCCATGACCTCTGTGTCAGTGATCACGGCGTGCTGCATATTTTCATTGTTCAGCTCCATGTTCTGAGCATCCATCTTGATATCCTCGCCGCGGATTCCCAGTACCATCTCTCCCTGGCGACCATTCAGTTTCTTGAGCATTCCCTCGGAGAGAGTCATGGTGCTGCCGTCGCTGAATCGTACGGTACCGTTATCCACTGTCACGTCAAAGAAGTTCATCTGCGGGGATCCGATAAATCCTGCCACAAACTGATTCACCGGATGATCATAAAGCTCCATGGGTCTTCCCACCTGCTGGATCACTCCGTCTTTCATGATAACGATGCGGTCCGCCATTGTCATAGCCTCCACCTGGTCATGTGTGACATAGATGGTCGTCGCTCCGATCTGTCTGTGGAGCTTACTGATCTCTGTTCTCATGCTGACACGGAGTTTCGCGTCAAGGTTTGAGAGAGGTTCATCCATAAGGAACACTTTTGAATTCTTTACAATGGCACGGCCGAGAGCAACTCTCTGGCGCTGTCCTCCGGAAAGGTTCTTCGGTTTGCGGTAGCGGTATTCTTCCAGTCCCAGAATCTTGATCGCCCAGTCAACTTTCTGCTTGATCTGATCCGCAGGCATCTTCATGTTTTTCAGACCGTAACCGATATTTTTCTCAACGGTCATGTGCGGATAGAGGGCGTAGTTCTGGAATACCATGGAGATTCCTCTGTCTCTTGGAGCCACTTCGTTCATTTTCTTTCCGTCTATGTAGAGCTCGCCTCCCGTGATCTCCTCAAAGCCGGCGATCATACGCAGCGTCGTTGATTTTCCGCATCCGGAAGGACCGACGAAAGCGATGAACTCTTTTTTCTCAATATCGAGAGTGAAATTGTCTACTGTGTTTTTATCAGAACCGGGATATCTTTTACATACATTTTTAAACTCTATAAAACTCATCTTTCATTATCCTTCCTTTGAACCTGTTGATGTCACACCTTCCACGATCTGTTTTGAGAACAGTGAGTAGATGATGATGACCGGTATTGTTATCAGAGTGATGACTGCAAGGGTCTGACCCATCGTCGTATTTTCATTGGATGTGATGGAGTTCAGACCGATCTGTGCTGTCAGCAGGTCGCTTGATGTGAACACCAGCGACGGCCAGAGGTAATCATTCCATACATTCAGGAATGTAAACACACTGACAGTTGCAACAACTGTCTTTGACATCGGAAGCACCATGGTGAAGAAATATTTCACCGGGCCGCAGAAGTCAAGCTGAGCGGCTTCGTACACATCGTCCGGCAGACTGACGAACACCTGTCGGAACAGGTAGATATTAAACGGATTGACGATCAGCGGCAGGA
>DWUT01000045.1 GCA_019120615.1 Candidatus Mediterraneibacter norfolkensis | reverse complement strand
CCGTAGTCATTAATGACTGCACCATTATTATACTAGGAGGAGACAAAATGCCAAAAGTAGGAATTGTCATGGGAAGCG
Organism: Candidatus Mediterraneibacter norfolkensis; assembly: GCA_019120615.1. GTDB lineage: Bacteria > Bacillota > Clostridia > Lachnospirales > Lachnospiraceae > Mediterraneibacter > Mediterraneibacter norfolkensis. Next base: position 7,533 of record DWUT01000045.1, on the reverse strand, counting down.
ACTCGGATCTTAAAGTAATGAGCAAAGCTGCTTCCATGCTTGAAAAATTCGGGATTGACTATGAGATGACCATCATCTCCGCACACCGCATGCCGGATGTGTTTTTTGACTGGGCGAAATCAGCGGAAGGAAAAGGAATCAAGGTGATCATCGCAGGAGCGGGCATGGCTGCCCATCTTCCGGGAATGTGCGCTGCGCTGTTCCCGATGCCGGTCATCGGTGTTCCCATGTCGGGAAAGAACCTGGACGGACAGGATGCACTCTACTCGATCGTACAGATGCCGCCGGGAATCCCGGTCGCTACGGTTGCCATTGACGGAGGGATGAACGCGGCGATCCTTGCGGCGAAAATTCTTGCAGTATCCGACGAAGAACTCCTGAAGAAACTCAAGGACTATTCTGCAGAGATGAAGGATAACGTACAGGCAAAAGCTGACAGGCTGAAAGAAGTAGGTTACGAGGAATACCTGAAATAGAAAAGGAGAAAACGGTATGGATTATAAGAAGGCAGGCGTTGACATAGAGGCCGGCTACAGATCAGTAGAACTTATGAAGGAGCATGTGAAGAAGACCATGCGCCCGGAAGTGCTGGGCGGACTGGGAGGATTCTCCGGAGCATTCTCCCTCTCAAAGATCAAAGAGATGGAGGAGCCGGTGCTGCTGTCCGGAACGGACGGATGCGGGACCAAGGTGAAGATCGCCATGATTCTGGAGAAACATGACACGATCGGGATCGACGCGGTGGCGATGTGTGTGAACGACATTGCCTGCGCGGGAGGAGAGCCACTGTTTTTCCTGGATTACATCGCATGCGGCAGAAATGAACCGGAGAAGATAGCGGATATCGTAAAGGGTGTTGCAGAGGGCTGTCTTCAGGCAGGCGCTGCGCTGATCGGCGGAGAGACAGCGGAGCATCCGGGACTGATGAAGCCGGAGGAGTATGATCTTGCCGGATTTGCGGTAGGTGTCTGCGATAAGAAAGATATGATCACAGGAGATGACCTGAAAGAAGGAGATGTGCTGATCGGCATGGCCTCATCAGGAATCCACAGCAACGGATTCTCCCTGGTGAGGCAGGTTTTCAATATGAAGAGAGAAGCACTGGATACATATTATGACAGTCTGGGATGCACTCTCGGGGAAGCGCTTCTTGCTCCCACAAAGATTTATGTGAAGGCGCTTAAGAGCATCAAGGACGCAGGCGTGAAGATCAAGGCGTGCAGCCATATCACAGGCGGCGGATTCTATGAGAATGTTCCCCGTATGTTAAAAGAGGGGACTCACGCTGTGATAAGAAAGGACAGCTACCCGATTCCGCCGGTATTCCGGATGCTTTCCGAGGACGGCGATGTGGAAGAACATATGATGTATAATACCTTCAACATGGGACTTGGAATGGTTCTGGCCGTAGATAAGGATGACGTGGACCGGACAATGGACGCGATCCGCGCGGCAGGCGAGGAGCCCTATGTAGTGGGACAGATCGAGGCAGGAGAAAAAGGAGTAACCTTATGTTAAAGATAGTGGTGATGGTCTCCGGCGGAGGGACAAACCTCCAGGCGATCATCGACGGGGTGAGAGACGGAAAGATCACGAATACAGAGATCGCAGGCGTGATCAGCAACAACCGGAATGCCTACGCTTTGAAAAGAGCGGAGGAAAACGGGATCCCCAGCTGCTGTGTATCACCGAAGGATTATGAGTCCCGGGAGATTTTTAACAGGAAACTGCTGGAGACAGTGGACAGTTTTGCGCCGGACCTGATCGTACTGGCAGGATTCCTTGTGGTGATCCCGCCGGAGATGATAGAAAAGTACAGGAACCGGATGATCAATATCCATCCGTCCCTGATCCCTTCTTTCTGCGGGAAAGGATTCTACGGACTGAAAGTGCATGAAGCGGCTCTGGAACGCGGAGTGAAGGTGGTGGGAGCCACTGTTCATTTTGTGGACGAGGGCACAGATACCGGACCGATCATCCTGCAGAAGGCTGTGGAGGTGCAGCAGGGAGATACCCCGGAAGTACTCCAGCGTCGGGTAATGGAGCAGGCGGAGTGGATCATCCTCCCGAGAGCCATTGACCTGATCGCGGGTGGAAAAGTCCGTGTGGAAGGCCGGAAGACTGTGATAGAAGAATAGACTGCTGGATAAGAGGGTGCGTCTGTGTATCACAGATGCACCTTTGTGGTTTCAGAAGAAGAAAAGGAGGCTGTTATGAAAGTACTGATAGTTGGAAGCGGAGGAAGAGAGCATGCCATCGCGGCGAGTGTGGCAAAGAGCCCCAGGGCGGACAAGATCTACTGCGCACCGGGAAACGCGGGGATCGCGGAGTATGCAGAGTGCGTGGATATCGGCGCCATGGAATTTGACAAACTGGCTGCGTTTGCAAAGGAGAAAGAGATCGACCTCTGCATCGTGGGAATGGATGATCCCCTGGTGGGAGGACTTGTGGACGTTCTGGAGGAGGCGGGAATCCGCACATTCGGGCCGAGAAAGAACGCGGCGATCCTGGAGGGATCCAAGGCGTTTTCAAAGGATCTGATGAAGAAATACAATATCCCCACAGCGGCATACGAGAATTTTACGGATCCGGACAAGGCCCTTGCCTATCTTGAGACGGCGAAGTTCCCCATCGTCCTGAAGGCGGACGGACTTGCACTTGGCAAGGGCGTGCTGATCTGTCAGGATCTGGAAGAGGCAAAGGAAGGCGTAAAGACCATCATGCTGGACAAGAAGTTCGGGACAGCCGGAAATGAAATGGTCATCGAGGAGTTTATGACAGGCCGGGAAGTGTCTGTGCTCTCTTTTGTAGACGGGAAGACCATCAAGACCATGACCAGCGCTCAGGATCACAAGCGTGCGGGAGACGGGGATACCGGCCTGAACACAGGAGGAATGGGAACCTTTTCACCCAGCCCCTTCTATACGAAAGAAGTGGAAGAGTTCTGCGAGAAATATATCTATCAGCCCACGGTGGATGCCATGGCTGCGGAGGGACGTCCCTTCAAGGGTGTCATCTTTTTCGGGCTGATGCTGACAGCGGACGGACCGAAAGTCCTGGAGTACAATGCTCGTTTTGGTGATCCCGAGGCACAGGTTGTGCTCCCGCGTATGAAGAACGATATCATCGACGTGGTGGAGGCGTGCATCGACGGAACGCTGGATCAGATCGATCTGCAGTTTGAGGATAACGCGGCAGTCTGCGTGGTGCTTGCGTCAGACGGATATCCGGTAAAATATGAAAAGGGATATCCTATCACAGGACTGGATGAGTTTAAAAAGCATGAGGGATACTATTGCTTCCATGCGGGAACAAAGTTTGACGGGGATCAGATCGTGACCAACGGCGGACGCGTACTTGGCGTGACAGCAAAGGGAAAAGATCTGAAAGAGGCAAGAGCCAACGCATATGCAGCCACCGAGTGGGTGCAGTTTGAGAACAAATATATGAGACATGATATCGGAAAGGCGATCGACGAAGCTTAAAGACGCCCCGAGACAGAAAGGCGGAACTTGTGAAAGGATTATATTTTGACGGAGAAAAAGCGGTTTACCGGGAAGATCTTCCCAAACCGGTCTGCAAAGAAGGCGAGAGCCTGATCCGCATCCTCATGGCCGCGGTCTGCAGCACGGACCGGGAAGTGTTAAAAGGCTACAGGCCTAACTTCCGGGGCGTGATGGGACATGAGTTTGTGGGCGTGGTGGAAGAGTCTGAGGATGAGACACTGATCGGGCAGCGTGTAGTGGGAGAACTGAATGCCGGGTGCGGACACTGCCTGTACTGCCGCACCGGCCGGGAGAAGCACTGTCCGGACAGGAAGGTCATCGGCATGGAGGGGAAGGACGGATGTTTTGCGGAATACATGACACTGCAAACCCATCTGATCCACAGAGTCCCCGACGAACTTCCGACGGAGAGGGCAATCTTTACGGAACCTCTGGCTGCTGCGTTTGAAATCACATCCCAGGTGCATATCAGCCCGGATACGAAGGTAGCTGTCCTGGGAGACGGAAGACTGAGCCTGATGATCACTCAGGTGCTGAACCTGACGGGAACGGATCTGACTGTGATCGGGAAACATCCCGAAAAGCTGGAAAAATTCAGCCCCTTTGCAAAGACCGTGACAGAGACCGACGAGACTTTTGAGATCATCGTGGATGCCACCGGCGCGGAGTCGGGACTTCAGCTTGCGAAGAAACTGATCCGGCGGCAGGGAACCATCATCTTAAAGAGCACATACGCCGGAACAGCGAATGTGGATATGAGCTATTTCGTGGTAAATGAGATCACCATCAAGGGTAGCCGGTGCGGTCCCTTTGAGCCGGCTCTGAGGATGCTGGCGCAGAAACGGATCGTCCTGCCTGAGATCGAGCTGTTTGATCTGAAAGATCATGAGAAGGCGTTCGCTTACCGCGGTTTTAAGGCGGGGTTCAAATTCTGACGGAGCGATCCGTCCGGAAACGGGCAGAGGCAGAAGAGAAGCAGAACTTCTGCGGATGAAAGGAAGAAAGATGGAAACACTGAGAGATGTAACACATATAGACAATGTAAAACTGAATGAAGAAGAAAATGCGGTGGTGATCATTGACCAGACACAGCTTCCCAACAAGACGGAATACCTGACGCTGGGAACGGCAAAAGACCTTTATGACGCCATCTTTGAGCTGAAAGTAAGAGGAGCTCCGGCGATCGGAATCTGCGCGGCCTATGGAATCTATGTCCTGGCGCGTCAGATTGAGACGGAGGATTATGATACTTTCTATGCGCAGTTTAAGAAGGATAAAGATTATCTGGACTCCTCCAGGCCTACCGCAGTGAACTTAAGCTGGGCGCTGAACCGGATGGAGAGGGTGGTCACATCCAATCAGGACAAGCCGGTGGAGGAGATCAAGGCGCTTCTCCTGGCAGAGAGCAAAGAAATCCAGGCAGAGGATATGCGCATGTGCCGCGCGATCTCCGAGTATGGGCTGGCGCTCCTCCACGACGGAGACGGGATCCTGACCCACTGTAACGCAGGTCCGCTTGCCACATCCAGATACGGAACTGCCCTCGGTCCTCTGTTCCTTGGAAAGGAGAGAGGCATGGAGTTCCATGTGTTTGCGGATGAGACAAGACCCCTCCTCCAGGGGGCGAGGCTGACTTCCTATGAATTGCAGAAAGGCGGCATCGACGTGACACTGATCTGCGACAACATGGCAAGCATTGTCATGAAAAACGGATGGGTCCAGGCGTGTCTGGTTGGCTGCGACCGGATCGCAGCCAACGGGGATGCGGCGAATAAGATCGGAACCAGCGGAGTAGCGATTCTTGCGAAGTATTACGGTATTCCGTTCTATGTCCTGGGACCGACCTCGACCATTGATATGAACTGTCCAACAGGAGATGACATTAAGATCGAACTGAGGGATCCGGATGAGATCAAGAAGAAATTTTATACGGAACCAATGGCTCTGGAGGAGACAAAGTGCTATAATCCTGCGTTCGATGTGACAGACCATAACCTGATCTCAGGGATCGTGACAGAATACGGGGTTGCGAGAGCTCCTTATGTGGAATCATTGAAGGATATTTTTGCAAAAAAGGAGCAGGAAACATTGCACAACAAGTAAATTGGTGTTAATATAACCTAATAAGTTAGAGCAACAATATAAGCTGTACTTATCAACAGAAAGAAGGAGGAGTTATATTATGAAAAAAAGACTGTTAGCAGCTCTTCTGTGCGTGGCAATGGTATCTTCCATGGTCATCGGATGCGGAAGCAATTCATCAGACACTTCAACAGACGGAGCAGCGGCTTCAGATGAAGGAACAGACACAGCGGAAGACAGCACAGACGCGCTGAACATCGCAATTGTATCCAGCCCTAACGGTGTGGATGACGGATCATTCAATGAGGATAACTACAATGGAGTCCTGGCTTATATCGATGAGCATCCGGACGCAAAGGTGACACCGATCCGCGAGGAGACAGGTGTTCCGGCAACAGTTGTGGAAAAGATCACAGAGATCGCAGGAAGCTATGACGTGGTTGTCTGCCTCGGATATCAGTGCGCCGGAATCGGCACGGTAGCACAGGACAACCCGGATGTGGATTTCATCCTTGTGGACAGCTATCCGACAGATGCAGAGGGCAACACTGTAGAACTTGACAATGTATACGCAATGCTGTTCGCAGAGCAGGAGAGCGGATTCTTTGCAGGAATAGCTGCAGCTCTTGAGACAACGACAAACAAAGTCGCTGTTGTAAACGGACAGCCTTTCCCGTCAAATGTAAACTATCAGTATGGTTTTGAAGCTGGTGTGAACTATGCCAACGCAAAACTCGGGGCAAACGCTGAGTGTGTAGAGCTTGCTTCCTACGCGGGAACATACAATGACGAGAACATCGGCGGAAACTACACAGGAAACTTCTCTGATGAAGCGACAGGAAAAGTTATCGGTGAGTCTCTGATCAAAGAGGGATGCGATATCATCTTCGTTGCGGCAGGAGCATCAGGAAACGGTGTGTTCACAGCAGCAAAAGAGGCCGGAGATGTGAAGGTTATCGGATGTGACGTTGATCAGTATGACGACGGAGCAAACGGAGACTCCAACATCATCCTTACTTCTGTCCTGAAATGCATGAGCATCAACGTACAGAGACAGCTTGAAGCGATCGCAGACGGATCCTTCAAAGGACAGAATATCACACTGAAGGCTGACACAGATTCCACAGGATATGTAAAAGAAGATGGAAGACAGCAGCTTTCAGATGATACGATCAAAGCACTTGATGATGCGTTCGCACTTGTAAAAGACGGAACCATCGTTCCGCCGTCAAGCGACAACGGCAGTACACCGGAGGACTTTCCAGGACTGGAGTAATAACATCAGGTAAAACAGAATGGACAGTTCACTGAACAGGTGACTGTCCATTCTCTCTTTTAAGAAAGAAACGTCGGAATGAATGAAGAGAACAGGAGCTGCCAATGTCAGAAGAATATATTATTGAAATGCGACATATCACGAAACGATTTCCAGGCATTGTGGCGAACGATGACGTGAGCATCCAGATCAAAAAGGGAGAGATTTACGCCCTTCTCGGGGAGAACGGCGCAGGCAAATCCACCCTGATGAGCATGCTTTTCGGAATGTACGAGCCTGATGAGGGGGAAATCTATGTAAAAGGGGAGAAGGTTCATATCGCTTCCCCAAACTATGCGACAAAACTGAATATCGGAATGGTACATCAGCACTTCAAGCTGGTATCGAATTACACAATAGCAGAAAATATTATCATGGGAATGGAGCCGGTGAAAAGAGTGCTGGGACTGTTCCCGGCAGTCGATATCAAAAAGGCAAACGAAGATATAAGGAAACTTTCAGAGGAGTACGGACTGGAGGTAGATCCGACTCAGGTGATCGAGAAGGTGAATGTATCGATCCGGCAGAGAGTAGAGATCCTGAAAATGCTCTACCGGGAGGCGGAAATCCTGATCTTTGACGAGCCGACGGCAGTGCTCACCCCCCAGGAGATCGAGTTCCTGCTGCAGA
>DWUT01000044.1 GCA_019120615.1 Candidatus Mediterraneibacter norfolkensis | reverse complement strand
CAGAGGAGGAAGCCCGGGGAGATGAAGAGGAAACTCATACTGAAAATCAGGATACCCAGGTGGCTGAACCCAAGACACAGGCCCCTGTTCAGAAGGAAACACCAGAGGTAAGCCAGGAACAGGGAACAGTGCCTGCAGCACCGCAGCAAAACTCTGATTCGGTCAGTATTTCCACCAGCCAGCCGGAACCTGTACAGGAAGCACCGGAGGCGGAAGAGCAGACGTCATATGTTGGAAAGATACTAACCGGATCGGAAGTTGCGGCAGCCGCAGCAGCAGAGGAACAAAAAGGAGCCCAGTTATATCTGAAAACCCGTGAAAACGGGGAAGGATATTTCAGTGCATCGGTGATTGCCGGTATGGTTGACAGTACCTGCAGCTATCTAGTTGAGGGTTCGGACGGCGTGCACATATCTTTTATCCAACAGTAAACTAAAGACAAAGCACGAAAGGAGAATCTTATGGCAGATACACCGTCAATTGATATGATTACTGCAGATCTGGACAGACTGAGTCAGCACATAAAGGAGTTCAATACAGGAGCTTATCCGGCATTTTTATTTCAACTGCATAGTGTTTTAAAGATTCATGACATCCTCGAAATGCGGTTAAGTGATGTGTATTACTGCGATGACGGCTGTGTCAGGCTGCTCCCTGAAATTGTGTTTGAGGGGGAAAAGGTTCATCTGGATCAACAGATGCGTACGGAGCTGGCCTGGTATGCATTACAGCGTGTTGCTGTGTGCAATGCGGATGAAGAAGCATTGGAGGATTGGCTGTGTGTCAATATACATGGCAGGCAGCTGCAGCCACAGGCATATCGTAAGATGCTGGAGCGGACAAGTTTTGAACTCGGATTCCGTTCCAATTACAGCGTAGGATATCTGCATAGCCTGTATGGCTATCTGCGGATTGCTTCTGGACAGAAAACAATTGCAGAGGTGGCGCGTGAGTACGGGGTAACGCAGTATTATCTTCAGCACAGGATATTTAAGGGAACACCGATTCAATATGAAGACCATATTATACGGCAGGTTGCAAATATAGAAGAGGATAAGGAGAAGGAATGATTTCGGCAGAGAAAATCTATGTTGAGTTATTAGAACTGTATCATAACAGCGGAAGAGAGTTTTATGCGGAAATGGCAGCGCTGCTCGGACAGCAGACAGAGGGGATGGAGCATAGTTTCCTTACCCTTGAGGATGACCGATGGAAGCTGGTCGCCTCTACTGTAAAAAACCGCGACGAGAGGGAATTCTTGAGGAAACAGGCAGATGCAATGGAGGCAGTGAGCCCAAAAGACTTTTTTTGGTTTTCAGAGCAGCGCGCAGTGGTGAGGACTCACCTTGTTATACCTCTCCGGGTACGAAAAAGGTTCATAATGGCGATCTGGATCGTGGAGTCCAGGATCAGAGAACGCATCCCGGAACGGGAAATCTTAAAAATTGCCCGGCTGATTGCCCTGCTCTTTCAGCTTTCCAAAGCAGAGCGGAACTGGTATCTGGATCCAGGCACCGGACTCCCGGGGCGGCTCTATTTCGGTCAGATCCTGGCAAAACTAATGGAAGGCGGGCATCGGATCAATGTCTGTGTTTTCCGGATTGATAGATATCGGGAAAGAGTACGTACAAACGGGTGTCTGGAAATGGAGCAGGAATACCGGGAGATGATTGGCCAGATTAGGAAGCTGCAGATGGGCAATCTTTATGCTGTTTCTGATGATACGGCGGCTGTCATATCGCTTACGGAAGAGAAGGAGGCATATGCCAGAATCGAAAGTCTTCTGGACCAATCCGGGCATGGCATTACAGCAGCCATTATCCATCCGAATAAAGATGAGGACATCTTTGCAGAGATTGAAAACCGGTTATCTGCCTGCAAAGCTGCAGAAAACCAGAAAGATCCTGAGAAAGAGACGGATGAAAATAAGAAAGAGGATAGGGAAGAGGACACATCAGAGGCCTTCTCCATGGAGGAACTGTTGAACATCATACAGGAGGAATGAGTATGTGGAGGGTATTACTTGCGGCGATTATTGCGGTACTGATCTTTATGTCCTCAGGGGAGTCAGTGCCGGTTTATGCGCAGAGCGATCCCGGCCAGGAAGAAGATATCTATGATGCACTGCAGAACAGCATCAATGAGAGCTGGGAGAACGGCTTTGAGGAGCTGGAAACAGAGGATGAGATCGAAATAGAGGGACCCATTACAGAGCGGATTATCAGGAGTATTGCCAATACTTTTTACAAGCATCTGGTAGAAATCAAGGCGTGGTCACTCATTATCGGGCTCATTTCCATGCTTTGCGGCATTTTTATTGCTGTAACGGCCAGATTGAACAAGAAGCTGCGGAGGTTTGCAGTCATTGCGCTGATTATCACCATACCTGGTCTGTTAACAGGATTTGTATTTGGAATTACAAAACTGATCAGTATATTTATTTAGAAGGAGGACTTTATGGATTTTCAGAATATAGCAGATATGTTTTTAGTCAATAAGAATAATCATCGTCCTATGGCAAAGGGTGATGCCGGCCATATGAAAAAGTACGTTTCAGCATATGAGCAGGGAACGTATCTGATGTTGGAGTTTGAAAAGGTGGACTCCGTCACTGGGGACCTTTCCCTTGTAGATGATGATATCACCGTTATCATGCCGTCCGACCAGATTACCGGGCGGCCCTACGATCTCCGGTATCGTGCTCAAAAACTGGAGGACGTATATTGTGTGAAAGTGACATCCATAGACAGTGCAAAAAAGATCGTCTATGTCAGCCATCAGGAGGCGAGGATGGAGAAGCGGCCGGAGATTGAAGCAGCCATCCAGCAGTATCTGGAGTCCAATACACCGGTGATCGTGACAGGAAAAATCCTTAAGATACAGACCAGAATGGTTGACGGGGCAGCGGTAGATACCGGTGTCTGGCTTGATCTGTGCGGCGTCGGGATCCCTGCATTTGTCTATATCGGGAACTGGAAGAAGACGTATACGGAATCCCTGCGCGGGAAAGCGGCATATGGCGATATTATCGATGTCAAAGTGCTTGAACGGGTTGAGAGGAAGAACGGGATGTACTATTATTCCTGTTCCAGAAAGGAACTTGTGCAGGATCCGTGGGAGAGCCAGGAGCTGTCAGAGAAGTATCATAAAGGGGATATCGTAAAGATCCGCTGCATATCCAAAAGAGAGAACAACTGGTTCGGTGAGATCAATGGTTTGGATGATATACAGGTCTTTGTTGAGTATCCATCGGAGCGCCACAATTTTGCGATCATACCTGGTATGGAGTATATGGGCACGATCTATTACATAAATCAGGATGAGCATTCCCTGAAAGCACGCGTATTTCAGGCATTATCACTGGAGCAGCTGGAGGAAGAAAATACGAACGTGGAACAGACAGACACGGATGAAGCTGATACAGACGAGCAACCGGCATCCGGGGAAGAAGCAGGAGATGCGGGTGAAGCTGCCGCGGAGGTGAAATGATGGAGGGAGCAACGGAGAACAGGGCCGCAAGGGAGATCCTGGAACGGATGGGCGAAAAAGCGCTTTTCGCTTATCAGCAGGGAATGGAGATCACAGTTCCGGAATCAGACTGCCGCAGTTCACTTGACAAGATCGCATTGTACCACCGGGAGAGTCAGTTTGCCCTGTCGGACCTGTACATAGGATATGCGGTATCTTTATACAGATATACGATTCCCAAAGTAGTTGCAGCGACAATTCAGGTTCTGGGAAATTACTGGCCCAAAAAGAACGTTCCGAAAAATATCAGCAGGGATGCCCTGCTCAACCGGATCAAGAAGATGTGTTCTATGGGGATGCTCCGGAGATTCAAGTATGACCTGAACGGGAATACGATTGTCCTTTATTCTACAACACCGGAGTTTTCAAAAGTCATTTATCAGGCCCTGAAAATGAATACAGATGCAAGGCCGGAAAAAGACATCATCCCTCCGTTAGAGATTATGGAGAAAGCTGCGGCATCTCTGGTCAGTTCTGAGATACTCAAGAGCCGGGACATGAAGAGATTTGACTTCATGCCGGATTTCCGTGATGCGGAAGGCAGGATTATGTTTAACAGCAGGATTACCTGCGAGATAGACGGGAAAATGTTCACAACGATTATAGAGCCTGTGTTTACACGGATTGATGAGAAGCGGTTTACAAAGGAAGAATGGGAACATTATCTCACGCGGAAGATTCACCGGCTGAAAGCCTACATGGACCAGGTCGAAGAGAAGAAGGAGGAAAAGCCGCAGCTGGTCATCGTTTGTGAAGATATGAATGATTTCCGGAAAGTCAGTACGATAATCTGCAATCTTTTCCCGGAAAATAAGCTTGAGCAAATCTATTATACGGCAGAGGGATCGCTGAAAAGTGCAAATTATGACATCCTGCAAAGCCTGATACGGGTAACTTCGGTTAAGCGTATATCCGGGATGAAACTGCCGGAAAGCGTGTCTTCGCAATT
>DWUT01000043.1 GCA_019120615.1 Candidatus Mediterraneibacter norfolkensis | reverse complement strand
ATGTATATTTTATTTTCTGAGCAGGAAAATGTATATAGACGAAAACATCCCGGGATATGGAAAAATGCATAAAAAATCAGGCATCCGAAAAGCCTAAGCCTTTCGGACGCCTGTTACATTTTTCTATAATTCTTTCATTTTCTCCCCAGAATCTTACTGTGAATGCGGGACCAGATGGATCGCAAATCCCGCAATCTCCCGCTCCAGATAAGCAGCAGCGATACCGCCCTCCGGATCATACTTAAATTTATCTCTGGCAAACCGGACTCCCCGTTTCTGCATATCAAAAATCGCCTCTTCTATATTGTCAACCGCGAATGCAATATGTCCGTTTTTTCCCACGCCTGTTCCCTTCATGATCTCCAGAGAACGATCCATAAATATATTCTCTTCTCCCTCTGATATTTTCATGCCAAACATCTGTCGGAAGAGTTCTGCCGTCTTTTTTGCCTCTGCGTCGCCTTTCACATTAATTCCCACATGCGCAAGATAAGCTTTCAGTTCTTTTCACCTCTTTTCTAAAAAACATTATGATTTTTTCTGTAACCTTTCCAAATGTTTTCGAAAAAATTATCTTCTTGGGGTATTGGATGGACCTCTCTCCAGAAAGACTCGATTTTTCCCTGTTCGGTCATCTTCATCTCCTGGACCATATTGGCAAGCCCCTCCCTCTTTTCTTCTGTTCCGTTGTTCAGATATAGTGCCGCTCCCCTGCTTTTCCCACCATGTCTGATATAGTCTTGCATTGCAGTAAGATACATTCTCTGAGAAAGCAACATATCTTCTAACATGAACACCCCCTTGATCCCTCCGCTTCCGATCCTCACTTTTTTGCTGAAACCTTTCAGCAGTTCCTCTGTCAGGCTTTTTAATCTGCCGATCTCTTTCATATCTCTCACCGGTCCTGCAGACCGGCTCATATTTTCCTGAAAAATCGCAGTCCACTCTTCGGCTGTCTTCTCTCCTCTCCCTTCTTTTAAAGCCTCAATAATGTCAAGAACCTTTCCAATCTGTTCAAAACATTGCTCCGGAAGGTCTTCCATGTGAATCTCTTTTCTTTTCTCTGCTATAAAAATAGCCGCCCGTCTCGCACCCACCTGTCCTGCATTGAGTGCCGCCCCTCCCGGTCGATATACCCCATGTGTCCCTGCTGCCTCACCGGATACAAAAAAACCTTCCATTTCCGTCTCCCACCACAGATTCACTGCCAGCCCCCCATTATTATGCTGAGCACAAAGCGAGACCTCAAGAGGTTCCTTACGCAGATCTATCCCTCTTCTCTGATAAAACTCATAGGCAGGAAAATTCATATGACACAGCCGCTCTACAGGGGTACCGAAAATTGCATCCGCATTTTCCAGGTACCGTCTCATTTCCTCTGGAATTGTCCAGGAAGAAATTTCTCTGTTCCAGGGATTATTCCTGAAATCCATAAAAACTTTTCTTCCCCTGACTTCCGTTTCCTGGTACACCGCCATATCAATTCGGGACGATCCGTTTTCGACCTTCCTTGCGTCAAACGGCCACTGGTATCCCTTCAAAAACAGACTGTAAAGAGCTTCTTCCCTCGATAAAAAATACTTGTCCAGAAATTCCTGCTCCCCGCTCCCGTCCTCTTCTGTCGAAACTAACCTGGGTATTACCTGCATATAGGTTCCCGACACGTTCCAGCGTGGCCGGACAGATGCAATCCCATACTGCCACTCTGTCAGATTTCTCCCTTTTACTCCCGCAAGAAAAGCAATCCCGGATGCCCCATGCTGTCCTTTTGGATATACACTGTCCCTGTAGATTCCCGCAGGGCCTCCTGTTGCATAAATAATATTCTCTGCCAGGAACGCACAGATTTCCTCTTCCGTTCCCACGCTGTCAGTCCGGAGACAGAGAATACCTTTCACGCCTCCTCCTGCATGCAGGAGCCGAACGACCAGATATCCCGAAAATATCTGTATCCCTGCTTCTTCTACCCGGTGCTGCAGCACTTCTGTCATTATCCTTGATGTCAGGGGTCCCGCAGATGACGCACGGCTCATCGGATCATGGTCCGTCTTATATCCGACAAATTCTCCATACCTGTTTTTTGGAAATGGAACTCCTGCATGTGCAAGATCCAGAAAAGCCTCTATCGATCCTGCTGCCTCTGCAAGAGCCAGATCCCCATCCATGCTTTCTCCATCAAAAAGTGTTCTTGCCATTTTGTATATGCTGTCTGGCTGTTCTCCGCACAGGCTGAGTTTATAATAGGTCTGTTTGTCCGATCCTGCGTTTCTGGATGTACCACAGTTTACATGTTCTGTAACAATTACTGTATCTTTTATCCCGCGACGCCAGAGTTGATCTGCTGCCGCCAGACCGGAAGCACCGCTTCCTACAACGACCGCCTGACAGCAGATACATCGTATCTTCTTTTTCCCTGTCACAAGCATTTTCCGGATCATTTCTTTCATCACCTGCTTATCTCTGCTCTATAACCTCTGAATCTGAAATCCTCCGTCTACGTCTATAACCTGTCCTGTCGTATACCTTAATTTTCCAGAACAGAGGATTCCTACCGCCTCGGCCACATCTTCCGGTTTCCCCCAGCGTGCGATCGGACACAATCCATTCTCAAACAGCCTGGTATATTTCTCATGAACAGTCTCTGTCATATCCGTTTCGATAATTCCCGGCCTCACTTCATACACATAAATCTGGTCGCCTGCCAGACGGTCAGCATAAAGTCTGGTCAACATGGATACTCCGGCTTTGGACACACAGTATTCTCCTCTATTTATAGAAGAAACCCGCGCTGACATAGAAGAGACATTTACAATGATTCCTTTCACACCATCTATCGCGCTTTGCCCTGTCATCTGTCTCGCGGCAAGCTGCGACAGGAACATGACTCCTTTTGTATTCACATCCATAACTCTGTCATAGCTCTCCTCAGTCATATCGAGAAGATCTCTCCGTTCCTTTGGCGCAACTCCTGCATTATTCACAAGAATGTCAATTCTTCCATATTGTTCAACTGCTGTTTCTATACACTTTACGCGATCAGTTTGCTCTGAGATATCCGCCTGTACGTAACAAAATTCAGCCCCTGTTTCTTTCAGTGTTTTAAATCTCTCTTCGTAACGTTCTTCCGGACTTGACGCCGCAAGCACGAGATTAAATTCCTCTGCGAGTCGTTTTGCCACGGCGAACCCGATTCCTCTTCCCGCGCCGGTTATAATTGCCGTCTTTCTCATTCTCATCCTCTCCTTAGGATTTTCCCTCTCTCGCTTCTCTGTACAACGGAAGATAGCACTCACTGTCTTTCACGACGCACCCTGTCTTTCCATGATCTCGCATGATCTGAGTACATTTACTGCAGGCAATGCAGCATTTCTGAGGTATCATCTTTCCCCGGTTCAAAATATCTCTCGGGGCATCCGGATACGCGAACGCCTGGCGTCCCAGCCCCACAAACATACATTTCCCGCTCTTCTTTTCAGCCGCACCCACATAGGGAAGGTATTCTCTCATCCAACTGTATCCGTTTCCCACTACCGGAATCGCCCCGGCCGCCTCCTGGATCTTCGCTGTAAATCCCAACAGCCTTTCCACACTCTCCAGCGGATGTTCTTCCGGGATCTCCCCCTGAAGTATCGGCGAGTCAAAGGGGCGCGTAACCTGTGGAAATCTGTAATATGGATTTCCGGCAGAATTACTGATCAGATCCACTCCCGCTTCCGTCATACATTTCACCAGTTTCAGCGGTTCCTTCAGATCCGGGATCCATTCGCCGTCCCTGCTCACTCCAAATCCATACGGATAAGGATGTGCATCAAACACGTTAAATCTTGAAGCTATGATAAATTCTTCTCCCACTGCTTTTCTGACTTTCCTGATTACTTCAAGCAGAAATCTGATTCTGTTTTCAAAACTTCCTCCATACTTGCCTTCCCTTGTGTGGGCAGCCAGAAGTTCTGACACAAGATATCGATGACATGCCTTGATATCCACACCATCAAAGCCTGCTCGCTCTGCCAGGAGCGCAGCATGCACATATTTCTCCTGAAGCCGGTCAAGATAGCTGTCCGTGACTGTCGGATACGCTTCTGTGATCCCGACTTTTGGATCCAGCAGCGGATCATGCTGCGCGATCATCGGAGCACCGTTATCAAATGGCCTCGCATATCTTCCCGAATGGGTCAGTTGAAGTATAAGAAGCGGCTGGTACCCATTCTTTTCTTCCGCCTCTTTTCTGCACATCTCTGTAAGTTCCCGGAACTTTTCCACATTATTTTCATTAAGAAAAAGCTGTAACGGGTTTGCCCTGCCTTCTATAGTCACGGCGCATGCTTCACACCAGATCAGCCCTGCCCCGCCTCCGGCAAATCTTCTGTATCTGCGTATTGTAAGTTCAGACGGACTGCCGTCCAGATCTCCGTCGCATCCTTCCATCGGAAGAATCGCGATGGAATTTGGCGCAGTTTTCTGATTAACTTTTACCGGCTCTCCAAGGATGGAAATATCTTCTGAGACAGGGATGTCCAGACCAAGCTCCTTTATTTTTCCTTTAAATTCATCCAGAGAACTAAAGCGAAATTTTTCAAATGCCGCCATTATATGCTCACCTCCACTAAGCATTCTTTATTCTTCCGGGATCACACACACCTTTATTGCACCGCTTTCCGGATCAGATGCAGTAACTATCGCTTTCTGCACCTGCTCCAACGGAAACCTGTGAGTGATCAGTTTTTCCAGTGGCAGTTCTTCCAGAAGCTGGATAGAATTGTCAAAATCCCAGCAGTATCCCTGCGCTCCCTGTATCCGCAATTCTCTCTTCACAAGAGATGATGCATCTATATTGATCTGCGGACGTTCAAATATCCCCACATCTGTGATCAGTCCGTTCATTTTCGCACAGGACAGGAGTTGGGAAAACGTGCTTTCTTTTCCTACACATTCAAACGCCTTTTCCGCCCCTCTTCCATTTGTCAGTTCCATTACTCTTTCTATAAGATCTTCTGATGCGGCATTTACGATAATATCTGCTCCAAGTTCCTGAGCCATTCTCAGTCTCGGCACAGAATAGTCTGATATGACCACTGTTTTTGCTCCCAGCTTTTTGCAGACTGCCGCGATCATGATCCCGATCGCACCGGCACCGGCGATCACAACACACTCCCCCAGGCGGACTCCCGCACGTTTGACCGCATGAACAGCCACAGCCAAAGGCTCTGCAAGGGCCCCTTTTTCAAAACTGATATTCTCCGGGAGATGATAGACCCTTTCTTCTTTCCCTGTAAAATATTTTGCCAGAGCTCCATCGCCTTCTCTGTAAGTAAAACTAATATTTTCACAATATCCGTATTCGCCTCTGCGGCATGCGTCGCATTCGCCGCAGGCTAATACCGGCTCAACAACAACCCTGTCCCCCTTCCGGAATCGGGTCACCGCTTCTCCTGTTTTTGTCACGATTCCCGTAAACTCATGTCCAATGGTAACCGGAAGACTGACCGCCGGATGGCGATCTTTAAAAATGTGAAGGTCGCTTCCACAGATCAAACTTGCACGGATCCGTATCTGTACTTCATTTTTACCCGGTTCCCTGATCCTGCCTTCAGCAAAATCCATCTTTCCCGCTTCGTATACCCGGGCGATCGGATTTTCAATTTTCGCATATTCTCCCATACATCGTCGCCCCCTCATGTGCTGAATTAGTGTTTCTGCGGTAAAGTTCCAGATACCCTCCCGCCTTTTTTTCAACCTTCACAAGTTTTTCCCGTCGGTTCGCAAGTTCCTCTTCAGAAACATCCAGAATAAGTTTTCGTTCCGTGATATCAATTCTGATCCGGTCCCCATTTTCAATAAGTGCTATATTCCCGCCTTCATATGCCTCGGGCGATACATGCCCTATAGCAATTCCACCTGTAGCCCCAGAAAAACGCCCGTCCGTAATCAGGGCGATTTCCTTTCCCAGTCCCTTCCCGAGGACTGCTGCCATAAACGTTTCCAGATGCGGCATTCCGGGTGCGCCTTTGGGACCTTCATACCGGATCACGACCACATCACCGCTTCGGATCTCATCGTGCAGTATCGCCCTCCAGCCATCATCCTGGGAATCAAAGACTTTTGCCCTTCCCTCAAATCGATGTACTTCCGGATCCACAGCAGAAAATTTCAGGATCGCGCTCTGCGTTCCGATATTTCCATGAAGCACTGCAAGGCCTCCCTGATCCAGGATCGGATCCTCTACCGAATGGATCTGTTTCCTGTTTCGGTTTTCCGCATGTTGTATCTTCTCCGTCATACTGCAAAACATTCCCGAAGTATCCCGATCGATCTTTCCCGCCCGATCCAGTTCCTTAAGGACCGCAGAAACGCCGCCCGCCTTCGAAAAATCTTCCATTGTATCGCTTGGATGGTTCGGGTAAATAGCACTGATCAGCGGGACTTCCCTTGAAATCTTATCGAACAGTTCCGGCGTAACCGTATACCCCGCCTGTGCTGCCACAGCCGGGAGATGCAACAGCGTATTCGTCGATCCGCCCGTCGCCATGACGTATCTTATCACATTTTTAAAACTCTCAAATGTCACGACATCAGACGGGCGAACTTCTCTTTCCACCAGATCAACGATCTTTCTTCCCGCTTCACCTGCCATCTCTTTCCACTCCGGGCTGAGTGCTTTTACTGTAGCGTTGCCATCCGGAGTAAAGCCCAATACCTCTGCCATCGCACACATTGTGTTGGCCGTTCCCATAAAGGGGCAGACTCCGGGTGACGGGCAGGCTTGTCTTACGATCTCTTTATATGTTTCTTTGTTTATCTTCCCTGCCCGCCATGCTGCATATGCCTGTTTCGTATGTGTCAGAGTGATCATTTTCCCTTTACAGTGACCCGGCGGCATATAGCCGCCTGTCACCATTACCGCCGGGATATTAACCCGGAATATTCCCATCAGCATCCCGGGTACCACTTTATCGCAGCTTGCAAGCAGCACCATACCATCCAGACGGTTGAGTTCGGCCACTGTCTCCACCTCAGAAGACACAAGATCTCTTGAAGGAAGGGTATACCTGTCTCCCTCTGTATTCGAACAGATACCGTCGCATACTCCCGTGACAGGTAACTCTCTCGGAAGTCCGCCGTTCTCATAAATCTGTCTCTTTATGATCTCCGACGCCTCTCTGAGATCGTAATGCCCGGGATTCATCTCGTTCCATGCATTGATAATGCCTATGACCGGACGCTTTGCCTCTTCCTCCGTCACTCCCATGGCATAGAGCAGTGCGTTTCTGTGATCCAGCGCCTCTTCAGTCCATTGTCTGATCATCTTCTTACAGACTCCTCCCTATTTACACTCTTCTCTCTGCTGTTACTCATAAAAATGGTTGTCCTCATATACCTGGGTCACAAACCGAAGAGCCTGATATACATCTTCCAGTGTTGCTGCCGGATCTCCGGTGCCTTCCAGTGTTGCGATCATACTCGCCAGACATTTATCGAACCACTGGATATCCGGGAAATCATGTTTCTCGATGAGTTCTCCCTTCGGATCTCCGCCTTCTTTTAATCCGTAGAGTCTGATATCCTCTGCTGCCGTTGCCGTAATATAGAAGTTTTTACCCGAGAAGATGAAGTCTTCCTGAGGATACCCTGATTTCGTATATCCAACTTCAACCGTTGCCGTATGGCCAGACTTTGTCTTTAATATAATATTGGCATAATCATCAAGCCCTAATTTCCATACATTTTCATTTATGTAGCCCTTCGCCTCTGCAATTTCGTCTCCCGTCAGATATTTCACCAGGTCTATGTAATGCACCCCCAGGTTCAAGAGAGCACCGCCACCTGCGATCTCTTTTTTATTCGCCCATGGAAACCCCATATCCTCATAGCGCTGCGGAGTTCCCGTAATGTATCTCAGCACAAGATGAACGCCGCCTTCCGAGGCTTTCTGTCTGATATAATCCCGGTACATTTCAACCGGAAGCGCATAGCGGCGCTGGAGCGCGATACAGTGCTTTACTCCGCTCTTTTTCAGCGCGTCGATAACCGGCGGGAGCTGTTCTGCTCTTTCACAGCACGGCTTGTCCGCCATAAACGGGATCCCTCTTTCAATACAGTCCATCATGATTGACGGCGCCTCTTTATAAATTCCAAAAATATAGACAAAGTCCAGATCTGTTTCTTTATCCAGCAGTTCTTTATAATTTCCATACAGCGGGATTCCCATCTCACTGCTCAGTTTTTTTGTAAACGCTCCGTTTCCTGACATTGCTACTACTTCTACATTATCAAATGTTTTGATCGCTGCCATGTGTCCCAGCACATGCCAATGCTCCGCTTCTAAAAATGCCACTCTATACATATCATTCTCTCCTTTTATAAATTGATCACTTTTCCTGTGTCCATTGATTCAATAATCGCGTTCATAAACTCCATAGACTTCTTTCCCTCTTCCGCTGAAGTTACAGGCTGAACCCCGTTCAGGATCATGTCACAGAAATGTTCCACTTCTTTCCCGTGGTTGTCCTGGAGCGGGATTTTTCTCGTCACCGTCCTCCTCTCTCTCTGCCAGTAGTCAAATCCTTCTCCGAGCGCTCCCTCCTGATAAGTGTGCGCGCCCTCCTGTGCATAGAACGAAGAACTTTTCAGACGTATAGTTCCCTTTTCAGCAAAATAGCAGTCTGTGTATTCTGAAAGCGGGTGACTGCAGTCGGATATGTAATATGTCCCCACAACACCGCTCTTACACCGGATCGCTACCGCTGCCGTATCTTCCACTTCAAATCCACGGCATCGATTTCCTTTCATGGCATAGACAGATTCGATATCCCCAAAAATAAACCTGATCCGGTCTGCATCGTGGATTCCGTTATTCGCCACCGTACCTCCACCGAGAGCACGTTTCTTTTTATAGTCCTGCGAATAATACCACTCAGGCTTCGGAAGGGTGCCATACACATGAAACCCGATCGCCTTCCCCAGCGTTCCGGAGTCCAGACGTTCTTTTGCCATCCACACAGAGGGATCAAACCTGTGATGCTGCCCTACAAGAATCTGTCTGCCATATTCTCCTGCAGCTACTATCATCTGATCCGCTTCCTGCGAAGTCAGAGAAATTGGTTTTTCCACCAGTACATCCGCGCCTCTTTTCATACACTCTATGGCAAATGGTGCATGAAGTTTGGGCGGCACTGCTATGATGACCCCGTCGGGATGCATTTCATTCAACATTTTTTTATAATCTGTATAAAATTTTGTGTTCCATTTTCGGGCCAATGCTTCGTATGATGCATCCAGATCGACTACCGCTGCGAGTTCACCCTGTATATTTCCTGCGGCGATATACGATGCATGCTTTTTTCCGAAGTTGAGACCTATCACTGCTAATTTAGCTACCTTCATTTACATTCATCCTCTTTCTTTGATATTTTTTCTGGCATATTCGATTTCCTGTCTTACAGATTCCCGGTATTCCGTCTTATATGCTTCTGATAGCAGTTTGTCCGCGCGTCTTCCTCCTATTTCTCCTAAAGCCCAGGCGCACAGTCCTCTGCACTTTTCGTCAAGTTCATACAGCCCCTTCCCCAATTCTTCCAGCAAAACCTCATCCTTACTGTTACCAGATGCGATTATCACATCACGCCTTATTGCTTCTATCCCATACTTATATACGTGATAGGGAAGTATTCTTCTGTATTCCTCATCTGCTGCCAGGATCAACGGCTCCAGCAGCGGGGAATCCTCTTTTTCTTCGCTCTTAAATGGAAAATCTTTTCTTGGTTTTAATTTAGAATTTTTCGGACATATTTCCAGACATCTTCCGGTCCGCATCAGATAATTTAAGCATTTATGACGTTCTTCTCTGGGAATATCAGTTCCATACATCCCCTGCCCTTGCTGCCATAAATGCAGACATAATTCTGCATGATAACTTCCATTTTCCTCCAACGCACCTGTGGGACACATAGAACTGCATTTTCTACATTTTCCACAATTATTTTCTGCCGAAACCGTACCATGATCCACGCATTTCAGTGGCGCATCAGTCAGGACACAGCACAAATTAAGGTAGGATCCCATCTCCTCATGATATAAAAATCCATTATTGCCAATTTTACCCAGACCAGCTTTCACTGCAAGAGTACGGTAAGGTATCTCATTTGATGCGATCGAATGATATCCATATCTGTTCAGATAACCAATCACCCATCCCGCCGCATACTCTCTGGCCTCAACATATCCTCTCGTCCAGGGTCCTATATTTGCCCTCGGACATCCTTTCGTACTTTTCTCTATTTTGTCATACCCATACATATACATCGCTGTAACTATGACCGCTCTTGCCCCTGTCATAATTTTCCTCGGACTATATGTATTCCTTCCTGTCTGCGACCGCGCACACGGAAAATAATGTTCCGCCTTTTCCGGATAAGTCCACGGTATGCATTTAATATCCTCTGCATCCGTGATACCGATCAAATCGATCCCGGCTTTATGTCCTTCTAAAATCAATTTTTCTGACATATTGTCTGACATCGGCTTTTGCTCACCCCTTCAATCCCGTCGTGCTGATTCCTTCTACAATGTATTTCTGAAGGAACAGAAAAATCAGGATTACCGGTATCAATGACAGGAACGACATGGCAAACATTGCTCCCCAATCCGTCACAGAATTAGGATCTGCAAACAGTTTCAGTGCGACAGAGACCGTATAAAGTTTCGGTTTTTTCAAGTACAGCATCGGTCCGATAAAATCCGACCACCTCCAGTAAAAAGAGAAGATAGCAGACGTCACCATTGCAGATTTCGTCAGCGGCAGGATCAGATAGAAAAACGTGCCAATCCTTCCACATCCGTCGATCCTTGCAGCTTCGTCCAAGTCCCGCGGGATTCCTTTTATAAACTGCACACACAGAAAGATAAAAAATGCATATCCTCCAAGATACGGTACAATAAGCGGCAGGAAAGTGTTGATCCACCCAAATTTGCTGAAAAGCATATACTGTGGTACCATCAGCACCTGTACCGGAAGCATCAGAGTCATCATCATACACGCAAACAGAAAGCTTCTTCCTTTAAATCTGATCCGTGCAAATCCATATGCCACAAATACTGATGAAAAGACTGAGAGCACCGTTGCTCCTATCGTGACGATAAATGAATTCGTAAAAAATGTGTCAAATCCAACTCCGCCAAATCCCTTCCAGCCGTTTGCAAAGTTCTCAAAGAACCATGTTGATGGGAGCAGTTTTCCCGCTTCCTGAAAAATGTCCGTCTTCTCTTTAAACGCAGAGAATGCAAGCCAGAGAATCGGATAGATCATAACGAGAGCCAATGCCGCACAGAATATGTGATAGAGACATGAGCGAAGTCTTTTGTTCTTTTTTATTCCGTTCAATTCCCTCAGCCCTCCTTTTCATTTTCTTCAAACACCCAGTATTTTGATGTAGAAAACAAAATCGCTGTCAGAATGCCTATAAAAACAAGAAGCAGCCATGCCATTGCGGATCCTCTTCCTGATTCAAAATTCTCAAAAGTCGTCTGATACAGATAAACTACGTAAAACAGGGTACTGTTAAGCGGTCCGCCTTCCGTGATGATGTACCCCTGTGTAAACACCATGAATCCTGTGATCATCTGCATCACAAGGTTAAACAGAAAGATCGGTGTGATCAACGGTACTGTGATCCGCCAGAATTTCTGGAAGGAGCTTGCCCCATCAATGCTGGCAGCTTCGTAATAGACATCCGGTATATCCTTTAACCCTGCCAAAAAGATCAGCATCGGAGAGCCGAACTGCCATATTGACATAAGGATCAGGGACCATATCGCCGTAGACGGATCCCCCAGAACTGAGTACTCTGTCGTAATACCTATTGCGCCAAGCAAAGCCTCAAACGCTCCGTTCTTCCCAAAAATAGTCCGCCACACGATTGCCACAGCAACACTTTCACCAACTATAGACGGCAGATAAAATAAAGTCCTGTATATCCCCTGCCCTCGATGTTTTTTTGCCAGAAGATTTGCGACAAAAAAAGCAAATATCAGCCTCAGCGGTATTGATACAAAAGCGTACAACAGCGTCACCTTTACAGACTGCCAGAATTTTCGGTCTTCAAACAACAGATATCGATAATTTTCCAGGCCGATAAAATCTGGTGCAGACAACAGGTTGAAATTCGTAAATGAATAATAAAGTGACATTCCTACAGGAAACAGCGTGAAGACCAGAAAGCAGATCAGCCAGGGCGCAATAAAGAAATATCCTGACAGATTATCCTTGAGTTTTGTACGCATGTCCTTCACCTCCTCTACTGTTTAAAAGCGAGCTGTTTCCGGTATCATTCATAAGTCCGCACCGGAAGCAACCCGCTTTTTCCTGTTTTATTTACCTTCCAGTATCGTCGTTGCCTCAGTCCGGAACTGACTTGCGGCCTCCGCCGGAGTTATCTCCTCATACAGCACCTGTTCCTCCAGCTCCTGAAGAAGTGTCACAACCTCTCCCGCTCCTTCCGGATCCGGATTATCGATGGGGCTTGAATGTTCCTTTGAATAGTCAAGCAAATCAAAAATCGCCTGACTTGTCGCATCAAGATCCGGCTTCAGAGCTTCACGGATCTCGGAAGAAATCGGTACACCACGTTCTCCCATCATCACCTGGTTTGCTCCCACATTATTAGTAAAGAAGTCAATAAGGAGCGCACACTCTTCCGGGTGCTCTGTCTGTGCTGATATGGACAGGAACATAGATGGTTTAATATAGGCTCCCCGATCCGCATTGGGTCCAAACATAGGCAGTACCTTGATCGTATTCTCCGTCGCATTTGCCACAGCCGCCGTTGCATTACTCCAATATGTCACCATTGCAGCGTCCCCGCGTACGATCAGGCTGTCCTCTGTTCCCGATGCCTGATTTGCTACATCCGGGGTGGGCAGGAGTCCCTCTTTTACCAGATCAAGTCTCATCTGGAACAACTCTTCCATTAAAGAATCATCCTCATATCCAAGCCCTTTTCCTTCCTGAGAATAGAGCGTCACGCCTTTTGTCCGCAGCCAGTATAATACCCAGTCTTCAAAGTTTGTCAGATCGCAGCCATAAATACCTTTTTCCTTAAACTGACGGCACACATCTACAAAATCATCATATGTCCAATCCTGTGCCGGCACTTCGACCCCATATTCTTTAAATGTTGTCTCATCATATTCTACTGCGAAAGTATTCATCCCCAAAGATATTCCATAAGTCTCGCCATCCACCATTCCTCCTGACAGATAGCTTTCATCTACATTTGAGAGATCGATCTGATCGCCTACAAATTCATCTAATGGAAGAAGAAGTCCGTTATTGACATAGGTCTCCAGATAACGATAATCATGCTGAAGTATGTCTGGCATATCTCCTGCCGCAATCTGAGTAGATAAATTATCGAAATACTGATCCCATCCCACAAATTCACATTCTACAGTGATCCACGGGTATTCTTCTTCGAACAACTCTACAACTTCCTGAGTCTGATCATTCCTCGCCTGCGATCCCCACCATGAAAAACGTATGGTGACGGGGTCTCTTTCTTCCGTGCTCTGTCCTTCCTGAGATGTATCTGTCTGTGCCGTCTCTCCCCCTGAACATCCCGTAAAAATTATGCTTGCGAGCATAGCTCCCGATAGTACGACCGATATTACTTTTTTCATAAATTCCCTGCCTTTCTTAAATACTGCGCTCATCCTTTCTGGTACCATATTCAGAATGTGCTTCTGTTTTGTTTTAGTATATCAACCATTTAAGACTGATAAAATGTTAAAACCAGATATAATTGTGCAAAAATTAGATGTTTAATCAAACAATTTTCCAGCATTTTCCATGTAAACGACCCGTTTCTCATCAGCAGATCTCTGGGCGCATATTGCTGCATACGCATTTCTGAACGACTCTTTTACATCCAGAAGGCCTTTGCCGTCTCCCCGGATCGTATTTACAAAATCCTCAAATATAAACGGCGGGGTCTCCTGCTCTACAGGGGTCATCCCGTTATTCTCTGCATTGATCAGCCTTACTTCATGCTCCCCGTCTCTTCTGATCACTTCTACGATTCCCTCTGTCCCGACTACTCTCATCCTGTCATCATCATGAGAATGGGTATTCTCCGGACGGTAATAATCAGTTGTTATCGTTGCCAGAATATCATCTTCCATCTGGAAGCAGGACGTGGTTATGCTTTCCATCTCTCCATATCCCCCATTGTCTTTCGATGACTGTTGTGAATATACTGACAGAAATTCCTTTCCAGTCACCATACGCACCATGTCGATACCATGGATCGTCACCCATGGAATCGTTCCTCCGTAGTATTTTCGTTCTCTGTAAAAATCCAGTCTTTTTCCCAGCCGGTATGATTTCTGACAATTGACCATCCGTACTTTTCCCACTGCTCCTTTTTTGATCAGGTTCCATGCCGTATAATACCAGGGATCATACCGTACTGTATCCATTGCCCATAGCACTGTTCCCTGTTCTTTTACACATTGGTACAGTTTCTTAAGATCTGTCAGATCCACAGCGATCGGCTTGTCTGCGTATACATGGATCCCTCTTGAAGTCGCCTCATATTCCGCCCCATATCTCTCAGAAAATCGATTATCCACCACCAGAATGTCCGGATTTTCTGCATCCAGCATTTCCTCCAGCCTTTCATAGCGTTTCATCACACATGCTTCCGCTTTTTCCTGGCTGCGCGCATGTATCTCCCATCCATCCGGATACTCCCCCTGGGCCTGTCCCGCAAATAAAAGTACCTGCCCCATATCCTCTCCCGGATATCCCGGACAATACGCAGCGAACTGCATGTCAGACAATCTGTCTTTTGCCAGAAACGCCGTAAAAAAATGTCCTGTGTTGCCGTAAAAACATACCTTCATTTTTCCGCCTCCATTCAAAATTATTGTGCCTCATTATAGCATCAAGATTAAAAAAAATAAGTTATTCCTTTTGTTTCCTCTGGTTTTTCACTTTATTCCTCTGATTTTTGCACAAACTCTACTGTTCTGTTTCTTTTCACATACATCTCCTGTAATCTATAATGTACATAAAGGTATTATCTTCCCTAAATTTATGCATATTAAAAATATAACGCCGGATCTCCAGGCAATCCGACGTTTTTACGGAGGTATAACATTGAATACATTTGACACGATCTCTTTAAGGGTACTGCGCCCCTTTTCGATTTTGATACATAACGTAAAAGTATGGTTCAGGAATCTGAAATTTCATTGGAAACTCCAGATTCTGATCCTTTTTCCTACGCTCATCAGCTATTTTGCCGCCCTTACTTTTTACGACTATTCACTGAACCTGTATGATCGTCAGCTCTACGAAGATTCTGCCACGATCCTTTCACTTTCCACACAGAATATTGAAAATGAGATGCAAAACCTTCTGAATCTTACATCTCAGCTCTCAACTGACGAAATGATACAGAATACGATCCGTGATATGGAAGCATCCTCCACAGAATATGAAGAATATACAAACAGACAGAAGCTGATGAACAGAATCTATACTTCTCTGAATACAAGAAAATACATTCTGTCTGTTACATTTATCGATCCGGAACTCCGGATAGATACCGTTGGTTCCGACACCTCTGTTTTGCTGGAAGGGCAGGCACAACAGCTTTACGATATAGCCTTTTCTAAATCCGGGAAAGCGAGCTGGATCACGGACTCCGGTACCCTTCTGGTCTGTCCGGTCAGAGAAGTAAAAAATCTGAGTCTGCGTTCCATGGGTGCAATCGTCATCCGTATCCAGATTGATAAACTGGTGCAGTTTACCATGGATACCAGCCGACTTTCCGAAAATTTTTTTATCTATGGGAGCAGTGATGAAATCCTGTACCAGTCAGGTGAACTGACAGAATTGCCTGCGCAGATCATCTCAGAAAATGCAGATTATACCGTTGCTGATATTAACGGAATTTCCAGTCTGATCGTACGTCATAATTCCAAGTATTCTGACTGGACATATTATTATGCGATACCAAATGAAACTATTTTCTCCAGTTTTACTAAAATCCGTACCATTGTTTTTTTACTGCTGAGCGGACTGTATTTTCTTCTTACTGTGGCTTCGCTGGCGTTTTCACGATCCATCACTCTTCCTCTGAAATCACTGGCTAATCAGATGGAACATGTCCAGGACATCGATTTTGAAGCGTCCAACCTCAGCTTCAGCCAAAACAGTCGAAAGGACGAAATCGGAAAGCTGCAACAGAGCTATCAGTTTATGATCAAAAAAATAGAAGAGCTTATTCAAAAAAATTACAGGGACCAGCTCCTTCTGCAGGATACAAAATATCGGGTTCTGCAAGCGCAGCTAAACCCTCATTTTATCTACAACACACTTGATTCCGTATATTGGCTTGCAGTTAATGCCCATCAGAATGAAATCTCCAGGAT
The DNA here is from genome assembly GCA_019120615.1 of Candidatus Mediterraneibacter norfolkensis. Taxonomy (GTDB): domain Bacteria; phylum Bacillota; class Clostridia; order Lachnospirales; family Lachnospiraceae; genus Mediterraneibacter; species Mediterraneibacter norfolkensis. The sequence goes on along the minus strand of DWUT01000043.1, from coordinate 7,097 downwards.
TGTTTTTTCTTTGGGCAGACTATTGCGTGAAAACATGAGAAAGGATGCTGCTTCTGTTCCTCTGATCACTTTTCGTCAGGAACTTTTAATCCTGAAGTACTATATTGATATCCAGCAGATCCGCTTTCATGAAAAGCTGGAATTTCATACGGATATTTCTGAAGATGCCATGGATTGCATAGTTCCCAGGATGCTGCTGCAGCCTCTGGTAGAAAATTCTATCAGTTACGGTGCCGAACAAACCGCCGGAACCTGCCGCATCATTTTGTCCGCCCGGGTAGAAAACAGACGCTTCTGCCTTAAATTAGAAGATAACGGGATCGGAGTAGAGAATAATCTTCTGGATAAACTGAAAACAGGAGAAAGAAAACCCAAAGGACACGGTATCGGACTATCCAATATTGAACAGAGACTTCAGCTCATTTATGGAAAAGATTATCACTTTTCTATAAAAAGCATCCATCCTACCGGTACCTTAGTCACAATAGAGTTTCCCATTGACTGTGACTATTGCCTGAACAACTGACTCTGTAAATCTGTCTTGCCAAGGAGGGGTAATTTATGTATCGACTATTGATCGTTGACGATGAAGAAAATATCAGAAATGGTATTCAAAAAAACTGTGACTGGTCACGCTTTCACATATCCTGTACCGACACCGCTGCCAACGGTGCCGAAGCCTGGGAAAAGATTGTTCAGTCCCCGCCCGATTTTGTTATAACCGATATTAAAATGCCGGTTATGGACGGCCTTGAGCTTATTAAAAAAATCTCAGAGGGATACCCTGATATCCTCTGTGCCGTTTTGTCCGGATATGATGAGTTTGATTTTGTCCGGGAGGCAATGCGCCATAATGTACAGGATTATCTGCTCAAACCCTGCAGTATTGAATCCATTCATGAGTTGATGGAAACCTTTGTAAAACGCAAAAGCGAATCGTCCGCCCGCAAAGAATATATTAAAAAGATTGAGGCTGAATATCTCCATATGAAGAGTATTTTTGCCGAGCAGGCACTGAAAGATTATATCGTAAATTCCTATACACGCCCGGAAGAACTGGCACTGTATACTGACAATTCTGCGCTGGATTCAGACGATCTGCGCCTTCTGCTCATCCATATGGAAAACTGTCCTGGCGGAAGCGCGCTCTATTCACTTCAGAAAACTTGTCAGGCCGTCTTGAGTAAAGTATCCACAATTTATGTCTGCACATTCTGTAATGACTGTCTTCTTGTGCTGATCTCTTACTATCCTTATGATGTCCTGCTGCCTTTGATCCATGAGATTCGGGATACTTTTGGGAACTATTTTTCTGCACATATAACTGTTACTGTCGGCGAAAAGACTTCCCTTCATCTTCTGAAATCCTCATATAAAAATCTGCTCGTATGCTCCGGCTCCAGATTTTATCCAGGAAATGACGATATCATAACGACTTTCGATATGCCTGACGCAAAATTTTCTGTTTCATCTGAAAATTTTAACATTGATCTTTTCTGTCTCGCCGTACAGCGCGGTAATGCGGAAGAACTTAATGTTATGCTCAGAAAACTGCACCAATCCCTCAGCAGTTCAAAATATGATATCCACCAGATACGTTCTTATCTCATCCATGTTTATGTATCCGTAGTCCAGCTTGCAGATGCTTCTATGATATCAGATTATCTGGATGGGATCATGCAGATCACTTCGCTGTCGAGTCTCTCTGAGATCATTGAACTCATACGATGCACAACTGAATCAATCATCACATCGATGCAGTTTCAGATGCAGAAAAGACAGACTGAGCTTATTAAAAAACTCTTCAGTTACATCGACGAATATCTCTGTGACGAACGGCTCACTTTAAGTTTTATCGCTCATGAACTCTTATATGTAAATGTAGATTATCTTGGAAAAGTCTTCAGTGCAGAATGCGGCGAAAAATTTTCATCTTATATAACTCACAAACGGATCGACCTTGCAAAATCACTCCTGCTGGACGAAAAGCATATCCCTGTCAATGAAATCGCTCATCAGACAGGATTTGGTTATAATTCTCAATATTTCAGCAAAGTTTTTAAAAAGAGTACCGGATATACTCCCACTGAATACAGATCAAAATTCTCAGAGTATATTTGAAAACTTGTCTCCAAACCAAAAAGCAGGTGTTCGAAGTTTCTTGCTTCGAGACACCTGTTTTATAATTTCACGTTTTATTTTCCAATAATTATCTTGTCACAATATCAACCGGCACATTGAATATCTTCGCAACTTTCAGGATCGTATCGATGTGTCTTCCCGTAGCAGCCGCAAAGTGATGGGTCGGCCCGCACTCGCTCCAGCGGTTCACGAACTCTCTCGCGCCGCAGGTAAAACGGGTTCTCATGTTTGTATCGCCGAAGGAAAGGATCGGTCCCTCCTCGTTGACGCCCTCAGCCACGATGAACTTGAAGTGTCCGTCTCCGTCCTGTGTGATCGCAAGATAGGTAACCGGACCTGTGTACGGATAGAACTGGGTCAGGTATCCGCCGCCTGTCTTTCCGTGGAACACCTTCACGATCTTCATGGTCGGTTTCTTATCAGAAATGTCCGCGTCTCCGGATCCGCTGTGTCCGATGATCGCGATATCGTCGTTGAAGTCGATGGAGTACATCTCCGCCAGCTGACCTGTTCCGGAGATCGTCTTCAGGATGCTCATTGCCATGGCAACCTTCATATCTCCCTCTACCGCGCACGCTGTTCCCTGTTTGATCAGCATGGAGAACGCCGGGATGAGCATGCTGTCAAGGACGCCTGCCTTGCCCTGTGCGAATCCGTCGTAATGGGAAGCGATCAGACCGAGCTTCTCGTCTTTTACCCACTGCTCGAAAGCGACTACGTATTTCGCCATCTCCCATACTTCCTCGATGCTTCCGCCGCCCTCGATATCGAATGTGTCAAGGATATCCTGAGCTTTCGCGCGGATCGCGTCCTCGTCTGTGATATCGTCGGCGATCGCCCACATCTTCTCCCAGTCGAACTGTTTTGTATACAGGAACATTCTTCTGTACAGGTTGGACTCGTCAATGTAGAGATCCATCATACCCGGATAAGGTCTTCCGATCTGAGCGATATTTGTATCGCGGAATCTTCTTCTTACCTGAGCCGCTTTACACCAGTCGTCGATCTCTGCCTGGACGCCCGGGTCTCCGCCCTCGACAACGCCTGTGATCACGGCGTGTCTCTTTCCGTATCTCTCGAGATCCGCCACCATCTCGCCTACAGCTCCGCATGCGTAGCCTTCGCCAAGCCATGTCGCGATATCTGTGTGGTCATAATCCAGTGCTTTGAGTTTCTGGACATTCACAAGAACAACCGGGACATCCAGATCCCTTACTGCTGGAAGCATATTGTAGGATGTAGCATAGGTCAGCAGCTGCAGGAATACAAGGTCAACATCCGCCGCGCGGAACTTGTCCCCGGCCTCCTGGGACTGCTCTTTCGTTGTTACGATCCCGCCGTCGATGATCTCCACCGTGTCCGGGATCGTTTTCTTAAACGCATCATACTGAGCCTCAAATTCCGGTACCAGTGACGGGAACTGGGGCAGATATGCGCCTAATGCGATGGAAAACACTCCTACTCTTGCTTTTGTATCAACTAACATTATGTATCCTCCTTAATTTATACCTTTTTACCATATGAATGTAACTCTTTTTATATAGAAAGAACTGTCCCTTCTGCGGTCGGACTGTCCCCTCCAGACATCAATACATCTTCACGTCAAACGAATCTCTGACGCATGTCCTTGCCTCCGGGAGATCTTTGAACACGCCGTCATGCAGCATCTGCACCATAACATTTCCGATGGCGGTCGCCTCGGACGGACCGGCGGAAACTCTGCGCCCTGTATATTTTGCAGTGAGCTGATTTAAGTATTCCGCGTTGGAACCGCCGCCCACAACATAGATCGTATCGTATGTTTTTCCTGTGATATGCTCGATCTTCTCCATCGCATCCTTATAGCACTGCGCAAGACTGTTATAGATGACGGACGAGATCTCTCCAACCGTCTCCGGCACCTGCTGTCCGCTGTTCCTGCAGAAATCCTGCACTGCTTTGATCATACTCTCAGGCGCCATAAAACTGTCGTCATTGCAGTCTACGATGGACGGAATCGTCTCTTTTGAAGCCATATCACAGATCTCCGCAAATGAAAGATCTTCAGTGAATTCTTTCTTTACAGACTGGATCATCCACAGCCCCATGATATTCTGGATAAAGCGGAACCGGTGGTCATAGCCGCCCTCATTCGTGAAATTGGCTTTCATGCTCTCCACGGAGCAGTCCGGTTCCTTCCGCTCGATGCCCATCAGTGACCATGTCCCTGAGCTTATGTATACCGCGTTGTCATCGTTTGTCGGAACCGCCAGCACGGCAGATCCGGTATCATGAGTCGCCGGAAGAACTACGGTACAGTCAAATCCAACCTCATCCTGGATCTCCTTTGAGAAGTTCCCCACAACCGTTCCCGGCATGGAAACCGGAAGGAACATCTTACTGTTAAATCCCAGCAGATCGATCAGTTCATAATCCCAGTCATTGGTCTTTGCGCTGATGAGCTGTCCGGTGGTCGCCTCTGTATACTCGTTCTTCTTTACCCCTGTCAGAAGGAAATTGAAATAATCCGGCAGCATCAGAAATGTCTCTGCCTGCTCCAGATACTCCGGATGAGACTGTTTCACTGCCATCAGCTGATAGATCGTGTTGAAAAGCTGCTTCTGGATCCCTGTCCTTGCATACAGATCCTCCGGGGAGATCTTCTCATATACTTTCTCGTCCATCCCGTTGGTACGGCTGTCACGATATCCCACTGTCTCGCCCAGGATCTTGTCGTCTTTATCCAGCAGGACATAGTCCACGCCCCATGTGTCGATCCCCATGGATACTGGGATCTTTCCGAGTTCTTTGCATTTCTTCAGTCCGGTCTTGATCTCGTTGAAAAGACGCTCTACATCCCAGCAGAGTGTTCCGTTTTTATTGTCCATCCCATTCGGGAAACGGTACACTTCCTCGAGCTGCATCTTACCGTCCACCATGGACGCAAGCATATGCCGTCCGCTGGACGCCCCGATATCAATGGCCAAATAATACTTGTCCATCTCTTGTGCCTCCTTTATATTTTTTCAACTTTAAATTTATTATAATTGGTGAAACCGCACAAAAAAAGGACGTTATTTATATAAAACTACGTCCTCATTTGCAATTTCAGTCCTCTGACAGGGACTCCTTTTTGTTCATCCTGTATTCCTTGGGGCTCACCCCGTACTTTTCCCTGAATTTCCGGTAAAAGTAACTGGTGTTGTCATATCCCACAGACTCGATAATGTCTGACACTGAGACGGCACTGTTTGCGAGCAGCCAGACCGCCTGCTGCATCCGCTTTTCCTGGAGTAATTCCTTGTACGTCTTCCCTGTCCGCTTCTTGATCTCACGGCTCAGCCAGTAGATATCTGTGTTCATCTGTTCCGCCAGTTCGGAGAGCGTGCCGTTCCGGTAGTGCTCGTCAATATAGCTGAGCACCGCCGCCATGATCTCCGTATCGAACCGGTTCCGCCCGGTCTCCATTTTATCCATATAGTTGAGGAGCTGGAGAAACAGAAGTCCTATTGTGATCTGGGTACAGCTTCTTTTATTCGAAGAATCATAGAAGATCGTCCAGACCATGTTTTCCACCAGGTTCTGCACCGGCAGGATATCCGCCACATGGAAATGCAGATAGGAAGTTTCCCCATCCTTCCCGCAGAGCGCATCCACCAGAAAAGTCTTCAGCATGTTTTCCTCCCCGCTGATCATGGAAAAGGCGGTGTCGAAAAACTCCGGAAGGACAATGAAGTTCACGGCAATGTCCTCCTTCCCTGCCGGAAGAATCTCCTGTAGCGCATTCTGGTTCAGGAAAAGCAGTTCTCCCGTCTTAAGCAGGATCCGGTTTCCATTGATAATGTGGGTCGTCGTCCCCTGGCACATATAGATCACTTCTATATAATTGTGCCGGTGCTCCGGGAAATGGACAAACCGGGTGTGGGGCCGGACCTGGATCAGCTTCCCCTTCTGGAGCAGCTTGTCACAGTCCACGATCATTTCCTTCTTCTCCGTGTAGATCTGTTGGTCAATCTCCTGTCTCCCGTCAAGGATCCTCTGTTCCTCTGCTGTAATGACAGACAGCTCCCGGATCAGTTCTTCATGCATGTGTCGATCTCCTGTGCCAGTGCCATGTATTCTTTCGCGCTCCGGCTGCTCTTCTTGTACGCGATGACCGGAGCGTTGTTGTCCTGGGACCACTCGATCCCGCTGTCCACCCGGATGTATGTGTCAAACACTTTCACATCATCCAGTTCCTTCAGAGTCTCCAGCGTCTGCTTAAAGTAATTCTTTCTCGTGTCCACCTTGGTGATCACAATCCCGCCCAGCTTCAGGTCCGGCGCGATCTGACGGACTTCCTCCAGGAACTCGAACATGTTCCCCAGACCGAACAGCCCCCAGGGTGTCGCTTCCACAGGGATAATGATCTCATCGGAAGCACACAGGATATTCATGACCCAGCCGCCCAGAGTCGGAGGAGCATCGATCAGGATATAGTCATATTCTCCCGACTCTTTTATAGAAGAAATCCCTTTTTTCAGGATGAATTCCCTCTGCCATTTCGTAAACAGCTCATACTCAATAGAGCTCATCAACGTAGAAGAAGGGATCAGATCCAGTCCTTCATAGCAAGTATGTACGATGTAGTCCGACAGGTCGTCCTGCCGCCGGATCCCTTCGTAAAGATTCTTCTCCCCCTGAGCGAACCCTAGCACCGTATCCTCATCAAAAAGAGAAAGCGACAGATTGAGCTGCATGTCCCCATCGATCAGCAGAACCTTTCTTCCAAGTTCCCTGAGTCCGTATCCCACGTTGGAACATGTAGTCGACTTGCCGCTTCCGCCCTTATTATTTGCAAAACAGATCACCTTCGTCGTTCCCATCTCAGCGAGTTTCTCCTTTCCCCCACTCCATATCTTCCCCGTCCTCTCCGAAATTTTTATCGATCAGACAGCAGTATTCCTCGTACGCTTCCACTCCTTCAAACTTTTCCC
>DWUT01000008.1 GCA_019120615.1 Candidatus Mediterraneibacter norfolkensis | reverse complement strand
ATCACAGCGATATCATCCGATATTTTATAGATCGCGGCATCATCCGATGTCTCGAGTCCGACGAGCAGATGCCCGTCTTCAAATTTCGGCAGCTTGCTCAGAACCTGAGCAAGGGTCTCAGGACCTATTTTCGCCGCTCACCCGGCAGTCTTTGTCACCTGTGTAAGATGGATTTCCTTATACATCTGTCCTCACCTCCCTTCAGGAGTCTTTCCCCGGGATCTGTTTAAAACAGCTTTTCCCCGGTCATATCTGATCGCCGCAGCCGGGACTTTACGGGCGAATCACCCTGTCCGCCTGCTGCATCGTCTCCACGATGCTGTACATGTTCGTCACCGTTCCCACTGCAAGTTTCTCTTTGATACCGTAAAATTCAAGGCATGTACCGCAGGTCATGATCTCCACTCCCTGCTCTGCCAGGTTCTTCAGGTCTTCAAGGGCAGGAGACCCTTCTGCTGTAAGTCTGGCGCCGCTGTTGTAAAATACCATTTTATCGGGAAGCTCATCAAGCTGCGTCACGGCAAACAGAAAACTTTTCATCAGGATATGCCCTAGCTCCTCATCGCCTTCTCCCATCTTGTCCGAGGAGACCACCACGATCGTATTTCCGCGTACAGGCATTTCATCCGTGCAGCCGCACTCATTTTCGCTGTCCTGCTGCGTCTGCTCTGTTTCCACAGACACACCTTCTCCGACTTTCACATTCACTCTGTACTTTCCCTCGCCAAGCTTCTCACTGGAAACTTCAGCGCCCGAGTTCTCCGCCATCTTTGTCACATTGCGGACCGCCGTCTCATTGTCCACCAGGACTTCAATCTGTCCCGGTCCGTTCAGTTCCCCGAGCGCTTTCTTTGTCTTTATTACGGGAATCGGGCACGCGTCTCCCATTGCATTTACCGTGATCATGTTGATGTACGCTCCTTTCTTTTTAATCTCATCAATTTAGGTGACGCCATTATAGCACACTTTCTCTTTAAAGTCTATTCGCATATTGGCACCAAATCATACACACATATTATCTTATGGTCTGTTCATGGAATCTGTGTTATAATCAGTTAAACCTTTCGCTGTATTTACGGCGGCAGGCAGAAATACTTAAACTCATATTCAGAAGGAAGGATTTAATCTCATGTGGATCGCAGATAAATGGAAAGACTATGAAATCATTGACTGCTCAAAGGGAGAAAAACTTGAACGTTGGGGGAAATATCTCCTCGTGCGTCCTGACCCGCAGGTGATCTGGGATACGCCAAAGCATCACCGGGGCTGGAAAAAAATGAACGGTCACTACCACCGCAGCAAAAAAGGCGGCGGCGAGTGGGAATTCTTTGATCTGCCGGAACAGTGGCAGATCCATTACAGGGATCTGACTTTTAATCTGAAGCCGTTCAGTTTCAAACATACCGGACTCTTTCCCGAGCAGGCCGCAAACTGGGACTGGTTTTCCGAAAAGATCAGAAACGCCGGCCGTCCGGTAAAGGTGCTGAACCTTTTCGCCTATACCGGAGGCGCAACCCTGGCTGCAGCGGCTGCCGGAGCGCAGGTCACTCACGTCGACGCTTCCAAAGGTATGGTCACCTGGGCAAAAGAAAATGCAGTTTCATCCGGCCTGAAGGACGCGCCGATCCGCTGGCTGGTGGACGACTGCACCAAATTTGTAGAACGGGAGATCCGCCGGGGGAATACCTATGACGCAATCATCATGGATCCTCCTTCGTACGGCAGAGGCCCGAAAGGCGAGATCTGGAAGATCGAGGATATGATCCATCCGCTGATCCGCCTGTGTACGAAGATCCTGTCAAAGGATGCTATCTTTTTCCTGGTCAACTCCTACACAACGGGACTTGCCCCTGCAGTCCTGACCTATATGATCGCCACAGAACTGAAGCCCTGGGGCGGAACGGTCGAGTCTGAAGAGATCGGACTTCCCGTCACAGAATCCGGGCTGGTGCTCCCCTGCGGCGCTTCCGGAAGATGGTGCCGATAAAAAGTGAACTTTCACAGAGAATGCGGGACCGGTCTGTAAAATAACTGCAGACCGGTCCCGCATTCTTTTTCATTTCATTCCTGTCTATTTCACTTTTATCCTTCCAAGGATCTCTCCGATCGGAGCGGCGATCGTCAGTTCAGCTCTCACCGCTCTTCCCGTCTCTGATTTGTTGATCACCACAAGATGCTTTCCCCGGAAATAGTCGATAAATCCTGCTGCAGGATAAACCACCAGAGAGGTCCCTCCTATGATCAGGGTATCTGCCTCCGCAATCGCTCGTACAGCTCCGTTGATCGTATTACTGTCAAGCCCTTCCTCATACAGCACTACATCCGGTTTGATGATCCCGCCGCATTCGCATCTGGGGATCCCCTCCGAGCCTTTTACATACTCCGCGCTGTATGACCTGCCGCAGTCCATGCAGTAATTTCGATGGATGCTGCCATGCAGCTCATAGACACATTTACTTCCTGCCGCCTGATGGAGCCCGTCTATGTTCTGTGTAACCACCGCTGTCAGCTTCCCCGCCTGCTCCAGCTCCGCCAGCTTCCTGTGCGCGGCATTGGGTTTTGCATCCAGGATCATCATCTTTTCTTTATAGAATTCATAGAATGCCTCCGTATGCCTCATAAAAAAGCTGTGGCTTACCACTTCTTCCGGCGTATATTTGTAATGCTGATGATAGATCCCGTCCGCACTTCGGAAGTCCGGTATCCCGCTCTCGGTGGATACTCCCGCACCTCCGAAAAACACGATCCTGCTGCTGTCATCAATGATCCTCTGAAGCTGTTCCGTCTCCTCTTCGTACATGCTGCTCCTCCTTCTTCCCGAACCTAATCTTCTATGAGATTTCCACATTCCACATGCTTGTCAAATATCTGCTGCATCCTGTCCCAGACAATCCCCGATGTCTCCGGGATCCGTTCATTTCGCTTCATCGGCTGAGACCTGTGAACGCCGTGCTCCTTCCAGCTCTTTCCTCCCGAAGCGTCATTTAACAGCAGGGGCTGAAAATTATCAAGAAGATGCGCGAACTTTGCTTCCGGAGTTTCATAACTCTCAAACTCCTCCCAGAGTTCCCTGAAACAGGTCCCCTGATCCTCCGGCAGCAGCCCGAAGATCCGGTCCGCCGCCTTTACTTCCCGTTCCCGCTTCGTCTGCGCTCCCTTTTCATCATAGGCATAAGTATCTCCTGCATCGATCTCCACAAGATCATGGATCAGCACCATGGTCATCACTCTGGTCAGATCCGCCTTCTCTTTCATATGCTCCTGCAGAAGCACTGCCATCAATGCGAGATGCCAGGAATGTTCCGCGTCATTCTCCTTTCTCTTTCCATCCGCAAGATAGGTCTGGCGGAAAATATTCTTCACTTTATCTACTTCCACGATAAACCGTATCTGCTTCTCAAGACGTTCCTGTTCCAACATCAGATCTTTCTCTTCCAACACAATCATCTCCATTTCTCTTTAATGTTTATAATACCACATGCGCAGAAAAGGAAGCACCCAAAGGCACATTCCGGGATTGTAAGCGGTCGCCGTTGCAAAAAATGCCCCCTGTACGAAATCTTCCGTTACAGGGAGCACTATCTTTCATTATGTTTTCTGTCAGCTTTCGGAAAGCCTGTTCTTACAGATCAACCTCTCCGGTCGTATCGCCATTGACAACATAATATGCCTTGGACTCTTCCGGTTTCAGATAGATCTTAACATCTTTCATATCGCCGACTTTGTTCTTCAGCACTTTTGTCCAGATCTCTTTCACTTTCTGAAGGATCTCTTTATCGGAATACTCTTTTCCGTAGAACTGCAGGTACATCTCTGTCTTAAGTTCAGCCTTCTTTGCCGGAGCTTTCTTTGCTGTTGTCTTCTTCGCTGCCGGTTTCGCCGCTGTTTTCTTCGCCGGTGCCTTCTTTGCAGTTGTTGTCTTCTCTGCTGCCTTTTCCTCTGGTGTATCTACTAAAACTCCTGCTTTTGTCTCAAGCTGCTTTGTCGTATCTTTCTTTGTCTCGATTGCTTTTGCAGCCGGTTTCTCAGCTTTCGCTACCGGTTTCTCTGCCTTTGCTGCAGCCGGTTTTACTGCTTCTTTCTTCTCAGCAGCCACTTTTTCTGTAGATGCTTTTTTTACTGCCATACTTGTTCCCTCCTAAAATAATACACCCAAGTATTTCGGCACTGACTTTTTTCTGTTATGCTGTTGTCAGCACCGCTTAGAAATTCACCTTTTTACCTCGAAGTTCCAACGAGATTGTACCTCATTTTTCTGGAAACGTCAAATTTTTTTGTTTCCTGTCCCGCTTCCATCCTTTTTCTGATATCCTCTGAAAAACTCCGTCAGCCCGTTCAGCGTCTTCAGCAGGACCGGTATTTCATCCTCGTCCAGCTTCTCGAGCACCGCATTGGTCATCTGCATGTGATAATCTTTATGATGTTCATACGCTTTTACCCCTTTCGGAGTAAGCCCGATGAAAACAACTCTCCTGTCTTCATCGCTCCGTTTTCTCACCACATATTTCTTATTCACCAGACCGTTGACAGCAGTAGTCAGAGATCCCGCGGTGATGCCAAGCTTTTTCGCCACCATGGACATGGTGTTCCTGCCGGACAGGCCGATTGCTTCGATGATATGCATATCATTGTTCGTGATATCACGGAACTCTTCGGTTATGATAGCTTCTTCCTCCAGTTTCCATATTTCATTGAACAGATTGACCAGAATATCATTTATGGTCTCATATGCCTCCATTCAAAGTTCTCCTTTCTGTCTCTTCGTCCGGACTGTAAAAGCCGCCCTGCATGCACACTCTCTTCCTTCGTCCGCACCGTAACTGCCGCCCTGCATGCGCACTCGTCGCGCTGCCGCGCTCCAGTTCCGCACTTCGTGCTAAGACTGCTTATGAGGGCGGAGGTTACGAGTTCCACTCGCACTCAGAAAGAGGAAAATGCCTCTTACATGCCAGCATGACGCTGCCTTTTCCTCTTTCCGAGGCGGTGCGGACTATAACCTCTATATGGCAAAAAGTTCCTGGACTACATCTCTCACCGTCTCGATCTTCTCTGCACGATATGCCTTCGCGCCGCAGAAGAGCAGTGCATTTTCTATGTTACCTTTCACCGCGTTGATCAGACCGTCCGTGATACAGTACGGTATGTTCGCCGGATCACATTTCGCAAGGCATCTGTGACAGGGACTGTGGGGTACCTTTTCTCCCCCCATGACCCGTTCCATGAAATTGTTCATGATTGCTCTTCCCGGCATTCCTACCGGGCTTTTCACAATCTTAATGTCTTCCTTTGTCGCGTTGATATACGCTTCTTTATAGCGGATATCCGCGTCGCACTCCTCGGTTGTGACAAATCTCGTCGCCACCTGCACTCCGTCCGCTCCCAGCGCAAGGATCCGCTTTACGTCGGAACTGTCATAGATCCCCCCGGCGACGACCACCGGGATCTCGACATTATATTTCTCGCCGTAAGACTTTACCGTGGCAATGATCTTGCGGATCTCTTCCGCATAGGATTCTTCCGTATAACTCTCTACTTCCTCTTTTTTAAATCCCAGATGTCCGCCCGCTTCCGGACCTTCTATGACAACAAGGTCCGCCGTGCGTTTGTACTTTCTGTCCCAGTATTTCAGGATCACATGAGCGGATTTATCCGTGGAAACGATGGGCGCGATCTTTGTGGAGCTCCCCTCTGTCAGGGCAGGAAGATCTGTGGGAAGTCCTGCGCCGGAAATAATGATATCGGCTCCCGCCTTCACCGCTGCTTTGACGTGAGCGGCATGCTCTTTCAGCGCAGTCATCACATTATAACCGATGATACCGTCCGGCGAGATCTCACGGGCTTTTTTCATCTCTTTCTCGATCGCGGCCAGATTTGCTTTCGCCGGATCCTGATCAAAATATGGCTCCCGGTATCCGATCTGAGCAGAGGATATGATCCCGATGCCGCCTTCCTTCGCCACGGAGCCTGCCAGTCTGCCCAGGCTGATCCCCACGCCCATTCCCCCCTGGATCAGGGGGACTTTTGTCAGTTTTTCACCTATTTTCAGATTTTTCATATCTATCCCCAATTTATGAGCTCACGCCTGACGTCTTACATACGGCGGAATCTCTGATATCTCTTTTCAACCAGCTCTTCAACACCCAGTTTGGTGTATCTTTCTATGAAATCCATGATCTGGACTTCCAGTTCTCCGCAGACCGGTTCCATATTTTCATCTGTGAAATTCTCCGGTTCCGCGATCACCTGCTCCACAATGCCAAGGCGCTTCAGATCTCCGGCGGTCAGCTTCATGACTTCCGCCGCTTCACTGGCCCGCTTGCTGTCCTTCCAGAGGATACTCGCGAATCCTTCCGGTGAGAGTACGGAATAGATGGAGTTCTCCAGCATCCATACCTCATCCGCAACTGCCATGGCGAGCGCTCCTCCGCTGCCTCCTTCTCCGATGACCACAGAGAGTACCGGCACTTTCAGCCCGGACAGTTCGAAGAGATTTCTGGCGATCGCCTCGCCCTGTCCTCTCTCCTCTGCCTCCAGTCCGCAGAACGCTCCCGGCGTATCTACAAAACAGATCACCGGACGATGGAATTTTTCCGCCTGCTTCATAAGGCGCAGCGCCTTGCGGTATCCGTCCGGAGAAGGCATGGAAAAGTTCCGGTCCAGATTTTCCTTCGTCGTCTTTCCCTTTGCCTGGGCAATGACAGTCACAGGCATTCCGTGGAACCGCGCGATCCCGCCGACGATTGCATGATCATCCTTAAAATAGCGGTCTCCGTGAAACTCCATAAAATCTGTAAACAGTGCATCGATATAATCCGTTCCTACCGGACGGTCCTTCTTTCTTGAAAGCTGTACTCTGTCCCAGGCGCTTAAGGATTCATCCTGCTGAGCCTTCTCAAATGACTCGGATGCAGCTCTGAGTTCATGATCCTTAAACCCTTTCTCCGCATGCGCAGAAAGAATCTGGGTGAGCACGTCCTTCATCTCTTCCCTCTCCACGATCCGGTCAACAAATCCATGATCCAGAAGGAACTCAGAACGCTGGAATCCCTTCGGGAGTTTCTGTCCTATGGTCTGCTCAATAACCCTGGGACCGGCAAATCCGATGAGTGCCTTGGGCTCCGCCAGGATGATGTCTCCCAGCATTGCAAAGCTCGCGGTGACGCCTCCCGTAGTGGGATCCGTCAGAACAGAAATATAAAGCTGTCCCGCGTCACTGTGGCGCTTGAGCGCAGCGGAAGTCTTTTCCATCTGCATCAGGGAAACGATGCCCTCCTGCATCCTCGCTCCTCCGGAACAGGCAAATATGATCACCGGAAGCTTCTCCGCTGTCGCGCGCTCAACCGCACGGGTGATCTTCTCCCCGACGATCCAGCCCATGCTGGCCATCAGGAACCTTCCATCACATACCCCGATCACAGCCGGATTCCCATTGATGGTGATCTTTCCCGTCACAACCGCCTCGCTCAGCCGTGTCCTCTCCTTCAGAGACTTTACCTTTTCCTCGTATCCCTTGAAATCAAGCGGATTGACAAAATCCATCTCCTTGTCCCATTCTTCAAAGGAGCCTTCATCCGCCAGCATCTCTACTCTTCTGTATGCATGCACCCGGAAATATCCATGGCACTTCGGACAGATATAATATCCGTTTTTCACATCTTCCGCAATGATCGCCGCACCGCACTTGTTACATTTCCTGAGGAGCCCTTCCGGTACTTCCGGACGGGAGTTCCGAAGAGAAATGTAATGCGCGCGCTGGCTGGTCTTCTTAAACATATTCTGCAATTTCATCTGAGACTACCTCCTGGAAGCCTGTCGTTTGCAAGGGGACCTGCCCCTCTGCAAAAGGGTCAGGCCCTTTTACTCGCCGTTTTCTGAATGTTCCGACATCTGTGCTATAAACTCGATATCGATATTACCGGATATGAAATCCGGATTGTTCAGGATCTCATACTGATAATCCACGTTCGTATCAATTCCTTCTATGATGACTTCGCCCAGCGCGCTGCGCATCTTGCGGATCGCCTCGTTCCTGTTCTTGGCATGCACGATCAGCTTCGCCAGCATGGAATCATAGTAGGGCGGCACCGTGTATCCGCTGTAAATTGCGGAGTCGATACGCACTCCTTTTCCGCCCGGAAGATACATATCGGTGATCGTTCCCGGGGAAGGCCTGAAGTTCTTTTCCGGATTCTCGGCATTGATCCTGCATTCAATGGCATGTCCTGTAATATGCACATCCTCCTGCTTATAGCTTAAAGGCCGTCCGTCCGCGATACGGATCTGCTCTTTGACCAGATCGATTCCTGTTACCCATTCTGTCACCGGATGTTCTACCTGGATCCTGGTGTTCATTTCCATAAAATAGAAGTTTCCGTTCTTCTCAAGAAGGAACTCAATGGTCCCGGCATTGGTATAGTGCGCCGCCTTCGCAGCCTTCACCGCAGCCTCCCCCATCTTTTCACGCAATTCCGGCGTCAGGGCAATGGACGGAGATTCCTCTATCATCTTCTGATGATTTCTCTGGATAGAGCAGTCACGCTCTCCCAGATGGATCACATTTCCATGCTTGTCCGCCATGATCTGGAACTCGATGTGGCGCGGGTGCTGGACAAAATGCTCGATATACATGGTGTTGTCGCCAAATGCCATCTGCGCTTCTTTCTGCGCCGTCTTAAAACTGTTCTCAAACTCGTCGGGAGTCTCAGCGACACGCATTCCTTTTCCGCCGCCTCCGAGAGCCGCCTTGACGATGACCGGATATCCGATCCCGGCCGCGATCCTGGCGCCTTCCTCTGCGTCATAGATAGGATCCTTGCTTCCCGGGATGACCGGAACGCCTGCGTTCATCATGGTATTCCTTGCCTCGGATTTATTACCCAGCTTCCGGATCACTTCAGAATCCGGTCCGATAAATGTAATATTGCACTGCTCGCACAGTTCCGCGAATCTGCTGTTCTCAGAGAGGAATCCGAATCCGGGATGGATGGCGTCCGCTCCGGAAACCAGTGTGGCGCTGATGATATTCTGCATGTTCAGATAGCTCTCGGAAGAGGGCGCCGGTCCGATACAGATTGCTTCATCCGCAAGCTGTGTATGCAGTGCTTCTCTGTCCGCCTCAGAATAAACAGCCACCGTCTCGATTCCCATCTCACGGCATGCCCGGATGATTCTGACCGCGATCTCTCCGCGGTTTGCGATTAAAACCTTTCCAATCATTTTTATGCTACTCCCCTACCATAAATGTCAGTTCTGCGGTAACAACTACTTTTCCGTCCACATAAGCGGTAGCCTGTCCCACTCCGACAGGTCCCTTGCTCTTGATGATCTTTGTCTCAAGCTTCAGCGTATCTCCCGGGAATACCATTCCCTTAAAACGGCATTTCTGCACTCCGCCGAAAAATGCGATCTTGCCCTTGTTCTCCGGCATGCTCAAGATAGCTACGGCTCCGGTCTGCGCCAGAGCCTCAAGGATCAGCACGCCCGGCATCACTGCCTTCTGCGGAAAGTGTCCGCGGAAGAAATCTTCTCTGTATGTCACTGCTTTGTATCCCACCGCATACTGTCCCGGCTCATAATCCTCGATCCTGTCGAGAAGGAGGAACGGATGTCTGTGAGGAATAATCTCCTGGATCTGTTCTACATTCAAACTGTTCATGATCTATGCACCTCTTTTTTACCTGAGTACTTATTGTCTCTATACCGGATATGCGGATAAAAATATCCGCATATCTGATCTCATTTCTGATATTTTATTGTGCGTCCCAAAGTCATGCCTGTCTGCGCAAGAGCAGCCCTCATGACTTTTTGACGCCTGTGATACCGGCTTGCTCCCTGCTTACGCACTCTCACAAGCCTCAAAACATCATTTTATTACGAAGAGCGGCTGACCGTACTCTACAGCCTGACCATTCTCTACAAGGATCTCTGCCACTGTTCCCGTGAAATCACTCTCGATCTCATTCATCAATTTCATGGCTTCCACGATGGCAAGTACCTGCCCCTCTTTCACACTGTCGCCCACTTTGACGAAGGGCTCTGCATCTTCAGCCGGAGCCGCGTAGAAAGTTCCAACCAAGGGAGATTTTACGATATTTCCTGCCGGAGCCTCCTCTGCTGCAGACGCCTCACCTGCTGCTGGTGCTGCTTCCGGTGCCGGAGCCAGCGGAGCCGGTGCTGCAGGCGCAGCCGGGATCACTGCCGGAGCTGCCTGTACAACTGCCGGAGCCGCAACCGGCGCCTGAACCTGTACGATCTTTCCTTCTGTCTTTTTCAGGGAAAGTTTTACCCCGTCTCCCTCATATTTAAACTCTGTAAGTTCAGAATCTGAAACAGCCTGGATAAGCTGTAATACCTGTTCAACTTTCATCACACACACCTCTTACCCTTCATACTTTTTCACCAGCAGTGTTGCGTTATGCCCGCCGAATCCGAGAGAATTCGTCAGGACATAATTCACGTCCTTCTCAACCGGAGCGCCTACGGTATAGTTCAGATCACATTCCGGATCTACATTCTCCGTACCCATTGTCTGATGGATAAATCCGTCCTGGATACTCTTTACACAGACAACAAACTCGACGCCTCCTGCTGCTCCCAGAAGGTGTCCGATCATGGACTTCGTTGAATTGATGGAAACGTCTTTCGCCGCATCTCCCAGCGCATACTTGATGGCTCTGGTCTCAAACAGGTCGTTGTGATGTGTGCTTGTTCCATGTGCATTGATATAATCGATCTGCTCCGGAGCGACTCCTGCTTCCTTCATCGCCAGCTTCATTGCCATCCCGGCGCCTTCTCCGCTCTCTTCCGGGGAAGTGATGTGGTAAGCATCGCCTGTTGCGCCGTATCCCACCAGTTCTGCGTAGATCTTCGCTCCGCGGGCTTTGGCGTGTTCCAGTTCCTCAAGGACAACAACGCCGGATCCCTCGCCAAGGACAAATCCGTCTCTGTCCTTGTCAAACGGACGGGAAGCGTGCTCCGGATCATTTGTCGTTGAAAGTGCTGTCAGAGCTGTGAATCCTGCAATACCTGTGGGGCATACAGAAGCCTCTGTACCGCCTGCCACCATCACGTCCGCGTCATCGTACTGGATCGCGCGGAAGGCATCGCCAATGCTGTGTGTGCCGGTAGCACATGCAGTCACGACGTTAGTACATTTTCCTTTCAGTCCAAGCTGGATTGAAATGTTTCCTGCCGCCATGTTGGAGATCATGAGCGGAACCATCAGCGGGTTTACCTTATTCGGTCCCTTTGTAATGATCTTCTCATAATTTGTCTCCACACACTGCAGGCTTCCGATCCCGGATCCAACGATAACACCGCATCTGTACGGATCTTCCTTGCTCATGTCAATGCCGGCATCCTCGAACGCTTCTTTCGCTGCTGCGACTGCATACTGCGAAAACGGCTCCATTCTCTTTGCAGCCTTGAAATCCATCCGTTCTTTTGCCACAAATCCTTTTACCTCTGCCGCGATCTGAACCTTAAAGTCAGATGCATCGAATTTCGTGATCGGTCCGATACCGACCTTTCCTTCTCTGATCCCGCTCCAGAACTCCTCCACCGTGTTTCCGATCGGTGTCACAGCCCCGAGACCAGTTACAACAACTCTTCTTTTCATATCAATAACTCTTTCCTTTCCGGAGCCGTCCTCTGCCCGCTCCATCCATTCCTGTCTTCACTCATCTTCTTCTGTCAGAATTAAGTTCCCTTTTGCGACTGTCCAGCCGGAATGTTCTGTGTTATCGCTAAGGACCGTCAAAAGAACGCCGGCACTTAGGCTGCGTTCTTCGCAGCCTTAGTACCGCTGCGTTCTTTTCCGAGCGAAAGTGTGTCCGCAGTGATAATACAGAACGTTCCGGCGCCCATCGCCAGAAGGCTAATGATCTTACATGGCCATTCCGCCGTCTACATTAAGCACCTGTCCGGTGATATATTTCGCGTCATCGGAAGCCAGGAACGCTACTGCGTTTGCAATATCTTCCGGCTCGCCGAATTTTCCAAGAGGGATCTGCGCAACTGCTCCCTCTTTCACCTTATCCGAAAGAACTTCTGTCATCTCTGTGTTGACAAATCCCGGTGCTACAGCATTCACCGTAACTCCGCGGCTTGCCAGTTCTCTTGCCACAGACTTTGTCAGTCCGATCACGCCGGCCTTGGAAGCTGAGTAGTTGGCCTGTCCTGCATTTCCAAGGACTCCGGAAACAGAAGCCATATTGATGATGCGTCCGCCTCTCTGCTTGATCATCTGTCTTGCCACAAAGCGGATGCAGTTGAACGTTCCTTTCAGGTTTGTGTTCAGGACCGCATCGTAGTCTTCCTCGGACATCTTCATCAGAAGACCATCCCTGGTGATCCCTGCATTGTTTACAAGGATATCGACGCTTCCGAATGTGGCGATGATCTCCTTGAACATCTCCTCACACGCTGTAAAATCAGATACATTACACTGTCTGATCTCCGCTTTTCCTCCGGCTGCCTCGATCTCTTTCTTTACTTCCTCAGCGCGCTCCTTTGATCCGTTGTAATTCACGATCACTGTCGCGCCCTCTCCAGCCAGTTTCAGCGCCACCGCGCGGCCGATTCCGCGGGAAGCACCTGTCACTACGGCAACTTTTCCATTTAACATAATTCACTTACCACCTTGTCCACGTCTTCCCATGTGCCGACGTTGTATACTTTCACATCACGATTGATCTTGCGCATGAAGCCTGCCAGGGTCCTGCCCGGCCCAATCTCAACGAACGTATCCACGCCGTCCGCGATCATGTTCTCCACGCTCTGCTGCCAGCGCACGGAAGAAGCCACCTGCTTCGCAAGAAGTTCCTTTGTCTCGCTGATATCCCGCACATACTCTGCTGTCACATTTGTGACATAGGGAATCTCAAGCGGAGAAAGTTCTACATTCTCAAGAACCTTTCCCAGTTCTTTGCCCGCCTCTGTAAGCATTGGTGAATGGAACGGTCCACTCACGTTCAGCGGCAGGACTCTCTTTGCTCCCGCCTCTTTGAGCGCTTCGGATGCCTTCTCCACACTTTCCTTCCATCCGGTGATAACGATCTGTCCGGGGCAGTTGTAATTGGCGATAGTCACACCGTCGATCTCATCCACAACCTTCTCGATCGCCTCGCCCGTCATGCCGAGGACTGCCGCCATAGAACCTTTTCCTCCCGGCACCGCGTTCTGCATGAGGATGCCGCGCTTTCTCACAGTAGTGATGGCGTCTTCTGTCGTCATCCCGCCTGCGGATGCGATCGCGCAGTACTCACCGAGGCTTAAGCCCGCTGTCACATCAGCTTTCAGCCCCCGCTCTCTCAAGACATGTTCCATTGCCAGACATACAGTCACAAGCGCTGCCTGTGTGTACTCTGTCTGGTCCAGCTTGTCATTTTCTTCAAAGCATAACGCTTTCATATCTATATCCAGCAGCTCGGTCGCCTTGTCGATGACCTTGCGCGCTGTTTCACTCTGTTCATAAAAATCCTTGCCCATTCCGGCTTTCTGCGCTCCCTGTCCCGGGAACATAAATGCGATCTTACTCATAGAATCCTTTTCCTCCGATCAGGTCGTCCGTCTCCTTCACCAGTTTCTGGATCAGGTCATGACATGACATTTTTTCTTTGACCATACCTGCGATCTGTCCTGCCATCACACTTCCTGTCTTCACATCTCCGTCTACGACCGCTCTTCTCAAGCCGCCCAGAGTCAGAAGCTCGAGTTCCTCGAAAGGAGCTCCCTCCTGCTCTTTCTTTAAGTACTCTTTTGTCATCTGATTTCTCAGAGCTCTTACCGGATGTCCTGTGGAACGTCCTGTTACTCTGGAATCGATGTCTCTTGCCTTGATGATCATATCCTTGTAATTTTCATGAACCTGAGATTCATTCGTAACCACAAAGTGAGTTCCCATCTGTACGCCCTGAGCGCCCAGCATGAACGCCGCGGCGATTCCTCTTCCGTCGGCGATTCCGCCGGCAGCGATGACCGGGATGCTCACTGCATCCACAACCTGGGGTACAAGTACCATGGTCGTGTTCTCTCCGATGTGTCCGCCTGCCTCGGTTCCCTCAGCGACCAGCGCGTCCGCGCCGCATCTCTCCATACGCTTTGCAAGCGCAACGGATGCGATGACCGGGATGACCTTGACTCCGGCTTCCTTCCACATCTTCATGTATTTCTCCGGAGAGCCTGCGCCTGTCGTAACGACTTTCACGCCCTCCTCAACGATAACTTTTGCCACATCGTCCGCATAAGGACTCATCAGCATGATATTTACACCAAACGGTTTGTCAGTGAGTTTCTTTGCCTCTCTGACCTGTTCACGCACCCAGTCAGCCGGCGCGCTCGCTGCACCGATCAGCCCCAGGCCGCCGGCTTCGGATACGGCGGCTGCGAGATGATAC
>DWUT01000042.1 GCA_019120615.1 Candidatus Mediterraneibacter norfolkensis | reverse complement strand
TTTTATTTAAGAGGCTGGCGTGGGTGTGAAAAGTAACCTTTTTTACGGTCAAGAACTTCAATGTGTCCCACAAAATTTGACAAATCTATGGAAAAAAGCCTAAAATAGTATCCGGTTGATTTTTTGGAGGGACAACATGAAAAGAAGTATTTTTTACAGGATCCTGTTCTATGTTACAGGACTTCTCGTTCTTGCCCTTGGTCTGACTCTGAATACGAAAACAGGACTGGGGGTTTCACCGATCATCTCGGTGGCATACAGCATCTCAGAGATATTTGATCATAATTTCGGAAATATGACTCTGGCGCTTTACAGCGTCTTCGTCGTGATCGAGATGGTGCTTCATCTGATCCGCGAGCGCAGATACAGAGGTCAAGGAGGCGGAGCGCTTGCGAATGCGAAGAAAAAAGACCTTAAGCTGATCCTTCTGATGGACTTCCTTCAGATCCCTCTGAGCATTGTGTTTACCCGCTTCCTGAATGTATTTTCCGCGGTGATCCCCACTCTCTACTCAGACGGACCGGCTGCTCCGGGGGAACTGGCTGTACGTGTGGTTTTTCTGATCATTGCCATCATCCTGACCGGGATCGGTGCCGCCATGTCGCTGAATATGCGGATCGTGCCCAACCCCGGTGACGGTATCGTGCAGGCGATCGCAGATACGATCCACAAAAGTGTGGGATTTACGAAGAACTGCTTTGACCTGACGAATATCACGATCACCATCGTCCTGAGTTTCGTGTTTGCAGGGCATCTTGTGGGCGTCGGTGTGGGGACCATCCTTGCCATGATCGGCGTGGGACGGACGATCGCTGTGTTCAACCACTTTACATATGCGAAGATGAAGGAACTGTCAGGGGTGGAAGAGTAAGAGAAAGCCTGCAGAAATTTACAGTTCACACTCGACTGCCGAAGTGACCAGGTAAAGCGTTTCACTTTGTTTTTCTGGCATGTACATCCAGAATATGCTAATATTTAAAAGGAGAAAATATCTGGCAGACACCTGAAATGTGGAGCCAGACCCTGGATGTACTCCGAACAGAAAAGAGGTAGACTTATGAGTTACAAATATGAGTGGCTTCTTTTAGAGGCGAATGATGATATTGATGAAATCGAGCATCGGGAACCAACAGAAGAATTCCTGTTCTACAGAGCAGTGGCAAGCGGGGATATCGATAAGGTAAGATTAAATTGTGAGCAGGGGAGGTTTGTGGCAGAAGAAGGAGTAGGAGTTCTCTCCAGAGATCCGGTTACAAACCTGAAATACCATTTTGTGATCACAACTGCGATGATCACACGGCTGTGCAGGCAAAACGGAATGGAACTGGAACAGGCGTTCAGGCTGAGTGATTTCTATATCCAGAAACTGGATGACCTTCACACTGAAAAGGAAGTCCGGGAGCTGCACGACGTAATGGTCATGGATTATACAGAAAAAATGCGAAAATATTACCGCAGTGATACGAACTCGAAACATATCAATGCGTGTAAAGAATATATTTATTCACATATAAAAGAACGGATCACGATCGAGGATCTGGCTGATGCGCTTGGAGTATCGCCCAGTTATTTGTCACGCCTGTTCAAAAAAGAAACTGGCGTATCCGTAAGCGCGTACATACGGGCGCAGAAGATTGATATGGCGAAAAATCTGCTTCGGTTCAGCGACTATTCTATGATAGATATCGCCAACCGCCTCTCTTTTTCTTCACAGAGCCATTTTATACAGCAGTTTCGGGATGTGGTTGGAATAACCCCGAAGAAATACCGTGACAAGTACTATATGGTACAGTAGGATATTGAGCCGCCTGTCAAATAT
Organism: Candidatus Mediterraneibacter norfolkensis; assembly: GCA_019120615.1. GTDB lineage: Bacteria > Bacillota > Clostridia > Lachnospirales > Lachnospiraceae > Mediterraneibacter > Mediterraneibacter norfolkensis. The sequence goes on along the minus strand of DWUT01000042.1, from coordinate 2,871 downwards.
TTGAAAGGCACAGAAGCAGGCGATTCGGATAAATAATATTTCTGAAAAAGAACACGGGATACAGTCAGTGTTTTGACCGTATCCCGTGTTTATTACATTGTCAGGAAAATTTCGTTATTCTCTGTGAGCAGTTCCGCAGGTATGTAATTGTCAGGCAGTGCTTTCCCGTTCAGAGTCATACTCCTGCAGCCGGATTCACGGTGATCCGGATTTTCAACCCGGATGTGGAGATGTTTTCCGCGGAAATCTTTATCCATCTCAAAGGAATCCCAGCTTTCGGGTACTGCCGGCGCGATCCGGATTCCGTCCAGATCCGGCCGGAGCCCGAGGATTCCTTCCACGCATCCGACCATCACGGTGGAAGCGGTTCCTGTCAGCCAGTGCACGTGAGAGCGGCCGAAATGACTGCTGGCCGGTCCTTCTGTAAACTGCCCGTAGCAGTAGGGCTCAAGATGGCGGATCTCTGCCCGGTCATTCTGTGCTGCCGGCGCATTCTCCGTAAAATATTCGAATGCACGGTTTCCATGACCTCTGAGAGCCTCTGCGAGGATCAGCCAGCCCTGAGACTGGGAGAAAATACCGGCGTTTTCTTTTGTTCCCTGATTGTAGATCACGGCAAGCGCACCGTCGAATGCGTGCGCATGGTAAGGCGGATCCATCAGGACGGCGCCGTATGCGGTGTTGAGTCTCTGATACACATTTTCCAGAGCGGTATCTGCCTGCTCTTTGGATGCAAGACCGCTGATGACGGCCCAACTCTGCGGATTCAGCCACATATTTGCCTCCGGATCCGCTGCTGCGCCGATACGCTCGCCCTTCTCGGTATAGCCGCGAATGAAACGGTCGTTATCCCAGCACAGCTTCTGGATCTTCTGTCCGATTTCTTCCTGTTTTTCCTCGAGATAGCGGATGTATTCGCTGTCTTGTTTATAGACGGCAAATTTTTTTAATATAGTCATTGCATAATAGAACTGCAGTGCGACAAAGGAGGATTCTCCTTCTGCTCCGAGGCGGAGGCAGTCATTCCAGTCCGCATATAATCCGGCAGGCATACCGTGGGGGCCCAGATGGTCAAATGAAAACTGTACGGCGCGTTTCAGATGGTCATAAACGCTTCCCTCGCCTTTGTTGGCAAATGGGATGACTTCATCGAGAAATGCGGTATTTCCGGTTTCCGCAATGTATTTGTAAACTGTCGGGAACAGCCAGAGGGCGTCATCCGCGCGGTAGGCGGGATGGCCTGTCTCCCGGACATAGGAGGCGTCATCCGGTGTATCTTCGTGCCCCGGATTGTGGGTGAATTTTACAAGGGGAAGACCGCCGCCGTTATCTACCTGTGCCGAGAGCATGAAGCGGATCTTCTCACATGCCATTTCAGGGGCGAGATGGATGATTCCCTGAATATCCTGTACGGTATCCCGGTAGCCGTAGCCGTTTCGCAGTCCGCAGTAAATGAAGGATGCCGCTCTTGACCAGACAAATGTGATGAAGCAGTTGTAGGCATTCCATGTGTTGATCATAGTATTGAAGGCAGGATCCGGAGTACTGATCTTCAGATGATCCAGCTTTGCATACCAGTCCGCTTTCAGCGCATCGATTTCCTGTCTGACCTGTCCGGCCGGATCGGCGTAGGAACTTATAATGGCTTCCGCTTCCGCAGAGGGCTTCATACCGAGAAGGAAGAGCACGGTTCCGGACTCGCCGGGAGCCAGCGTGACCGTACAGGAGAGAGCGCCGCAGGAGTTCTCATTGTAGCTGGTCACATTTCCAAGATCAGCGGAGATTACGCCCTGCGGATTGCCGTATCCGTGGTATTTCCCGAGAAAAGCATCCTTATCTCCGCAGTAGGAGGAGACTTCTGCACCCGCAAGACCGAAGAAGCGCTCGGTTACCTTTTTATCGTCTACTTCTTCATCCTCTCTCAGTGCATCGAGGTTGCCGTGGATCTGCTGGATGATCCGGTTCTTCTCAAATAATGTGCGGGTGATGAACAGGGAATACTGGAGATTTACCTGATCCTGTTCATAATTGCTGTGGCTTGTGAACTCTGCGTATCCTGTAAGAGTAAGCTCGCGCACGCGGTCCGATTCGTTGGTCACGGAAAGCGCCCATACCTCATAGGATTTTCCAAGAGGAACATAGTAGTTCGCTTCAGAGTGTATACCGCTGTAGTCTGCGACCATTCTTGTATAGCCCATACCATGGCAGCATCTGCTTTGATACTGTTCCGTATCCTTTCCCACCGGCTGCCATGAGGCGGACCAGTAATCGCCGGATGCATTGTCCCGGATATAAATATAGCGCCCCGGCTGGTCAAACTGGTTGAAGATGTATCGGAGGATACGTCCGTTTGCACCTGACCTGGCAAAACTGTATCCGCCAGCATTGTTTGAGATGATCGCTCCGTACGCCGGTGATCCCAGATAATTTACCCAGGGGGAGGGAGTATCCGGACGGTCAATCACATATTCCCGTTCTTTATCGTCAAAATATCCATATCTCATAAGCTTATTCCTGTCCTTTCAGTTGGTTTTAAATGAGTTTTACAATTACGCGGTGACAATCATCCGAAAGCGTATCCAGTATTCTGCGTGTGATAATAACGTGTCCGAGGTCGTCTGTCGGAAGATGCTGTCCTTCGCAGACAGCCGAGAATACTGTGTATGTTCCGCTGTCTTTCCGGTCCGGATTTTCATAGATGATTTCAAGGTTCTTCCCGGCGAAAACAAGGCTGACAGACGCTTCCCCCTGCTCGTCGAACTGCTCGGCCATAAGCTGGGGGGCAAGGATGAGATCGCCTGCCTGTCCCCGGACGCCGAAGACCTGGGTGATCATGGTCATCATGAACCAGCTTGCAGCTCCTGTCAGATA
>DWUT01000041.1 GCA_019120615.1 Candidatus Mediterraneibacter norfolkensis | reverse complement strand
TATTCTCTCCAGTTCTTCCTCCGAATAATATTCTATCTCTATTTTTCCTTTTCCATTCGCTTTTGCGTTTACACTTACCTTTGTTCCAATTATATTTTTCATTTGTTCTTCAATATTTTGATAGACAAACGTACGTTCTAACTTTTGTTTTTTTACTTCTTTCTTTGGATTTTTCAGTGCTTTTACCAGCTTTTCAGTCTCTCTTACACTCAGTTTTTCATCAAATATCTTGTTTGCGAGAATATACTGCTGTTCTTCATCATCTATTGCGAGAAGAGCTCTTGCATGTCCTGTGCTGATCATATCATCTATGATCATCTGCTGCACCCTGTCACTTAGCTTTAACAGGCGCATAGAATTTGTCACAGCTGTTCTGCTCTTAGATACTCTCTCTGCAACTTCATCCTGCTTCAGATTGAATTCTTCTAAAAGACGCTTATAAGCCATCGCTTCTTCGATAGGATTGAGATTTTCTCTCTGAATATTTTCAATCAGAGATATTTCCACAACTTCCTGATTAGTATATTCCCTGATAATGACTGGAACTTCTTTTATTCCGGCAAGTTTTGCAGCTCTCCACCGTCTCTCTCCGGCTATGATCTCATAATAGTCCTTCTTTTTTTGGACAATGAGTGGCTGAAGGATTCCAAACTGTTTTATCGAATCAGCAAGTTCCATAAGGGAGTCTTCATCAAACTCTCTTCTGGGCTGATCTCGATTTGGTTCAACCTGGTTGATCTTCACCATTATCTCTCCATTTGGGGATATGTTTTCATCAGTATTTTTCTTCATCACATCAGATTCAGCAGATTTTGTTTCCTTTATATCTTTTTTCTCATTTTTATTTGGTATCAGGCTGTCCAGCCCTTTTCCGAGACCATTCCTTTTCACTGCCATCACTACTCTTCTCCTTTGTGAATAACTTCTTCTGCCAGAAGCATATAACTCTCTGCACCTGTAGATTTTGGATCATAGAGAGTTATTGGTATACCGTAGCTCGGAGCTTCTGCTAATCTGATATTTCTTGGAATAATTGTTTTATATATTGTCTGATCAAGATTATCTTTTACATTTTCAACCACCTGAAGTGAAAGATTTGTTCTCGCATCATACATTGTAAAGACAACTCCCTCTATTGTAAGTCCTGAATTCAACCTTTCCTGTACAAGTTCAATCGTATGTATGAGCTGACTTAATCCTTCCAGCGCATAATATTCACATTGGATCGGCACGAGAACGGAATCAGCTGTAGTCATAGCATTAATTGTGAGCATACTTAATGCGGGTGGACAATCTATGATTATAAAATCATATAGTTCTCGTATTTTGTCAACTTCTGTTTTCAACAAATACTCTTTATTGTCAATTCCTATCAATTCTATCTCTGCTGCTGACAGGTTGATATTAGAAGGTAGTACATCCAGGTTTTCAATGATATCTTTGCACAGGCATTCTTCTATTCCCGCACTCCCTATAATCAGATCATATACTGTTTTTTCTACTTCTTTTTTATCCACACCCAGACCGCTGGTCATATTCCCCTGCGGATCCATATCAAGCGCAAGAACTTTTTTATTCATACTTGCAAGCGCTGCCGAAAGATTTATCGCTGTTGTTGTTTTGCCCACACCGCCTTTTTGATTGGCTATTGCTATAATTCTCCCCATTTTTGTACTCCTTTCTTTTGACACTTTATTATTATAACACCTTTCTTTTTATTAATCTATATAATGTTTCACGTGAAACATTATTTTTCATATTATTCACTGCAATTTTGGGGCATGAACATAGTATGTGAGCAACTTTCCTGAAAACAATCTTTTATAGCGGATAGGCAAATTCTATCAAATGTTTCACGTGAAACATTTTGAATTTAACTTACTGGCCGATTATATAAGAAATACAGAATCAAACAAGAACTACATATCAAAAATTGATTTTAAAATTTAAGGGTTTATTTGATTATTCCAATGTAGTATAATAAGAAGAGATTTTTAGGCAGGTGATTTATTTTGAATTTTAAAAAGAAAATAACTTTTATGACCGTATTTTCAGTATCTGTAATTGGAACAATGCACATTTTCAACAGGATTTTTTCATATATTGCTTCTGAAAATAATTTACTGGATGAAAATAAATATGATTACTATGAGTGGAGATTTGGAAAAATTGCTTATACAAAAAAAGGCAGAGGGACTCCCCTTTTATTGATTCACAATCTTAATGTCTGCTCTTCCTCCTATGAATGGAAAAAAACAATAGATAGACTTTCCGAAACAAACACAGTATACGCCATCGATCTTTTAGGATGTGGACTATCAGACCGACCTTTGCTAACTTATACGAATTATTTATACGTACAATTAATTACTGATTTTATTAAACATGTTATTGGGAAAAAAACTGATATAATAGTTTCCGGCCATTCTGCATCATTTACCCTTATGGCGGCTTCAAATGATAACAGTATAATAAACCGAATAATAATAATAAATCCAGACGACATTATCAATCTTTCAAAGGTTCCTACACAGAAATCAAATGTGATTAAAAATGTACTTCTCTCACCAATCCTTGGTACTTTCATTTATAACATGAAGATAAATAAGAGAACAATACGTGAAAACCTGGTACAATCATGCTGCAGCAATGACTGTATAAGTGAAAAAGATATAATGATCTGTTTTGAATTATCTCAAAAAGATAAAACACGTTCTAAATATCTATATGCCTGTCAGAATACAGGATATACAAACGCAAATATACTTCATTGCCTGAAAAAACTAAACAACAGTATTTTTATTATTTCTGGAAATAATAATCCTGAGAATGCCTTGATAGCTGCTCAGTATCAAAACAATCTTCCCTCTATTGAAATAATAGGAATAGACCATACAAAGCAGTTTCCTCACATAGAGAAGCCGGAAGAATTTATAAACCAGGTAAATATTCTTTTTTCAGAAGAAAGCTAGATTTCAGACAGTCAGACCAGAATACCTATATAATAAAGAACCGAAATTTTTCCGGATGCATTATCAAAAAAAGCAGTCTAAAATTTCGGTTCTTTTCTTAATATTATATATAACTCTATTCTGTAAAAAGAGGAGACTTTGATGGAAGCCCGGCTTTTCTCGGATATTTTCCAGGAGTCTTTTTTATCTTTTCTATTTTTATCAAGGATCGTCCAATCTCAGAACCAGGGAGTTTAAATCTGTTTATGTCAGAAATTTCACCGCCGAGTACATTGATTGCTTTCTCAGCCTGTTTTATCTCATTTTCAGAATATTCCCCTTTATATGAGACAAAAGAACCACTTATCCACAAAAATGGCAAAGAATATTCACATAATGTGGATAAGTTTGCCACTGCTCTGGAAACACAAAGATCAAATTGCTCTCTGTAAGACTTATCTCTTGCAATATCCTCTGCTCTTCCATGAACAGCACATATCTTTTTCAATCCCAATTTACTGATCACTTCATTTAAAAACTTTACTCTTTTATTCAAAGAATCCAGAAGAACAATTTCCATATCCGGAAAAGCAATCTTAAGTGGTATTCCAGGAAAACCAGCACCGGTTCCCACATCAATCACTTTTCTTACAGAATCCATATCAATAATTCTTACAATACTGAGACTGTCAATAAAGTGCTTCAGATTCACTTCATCATAATCCGTAATCCCTGTAAGGTTCATTACCTTATTCCACTCAACAAGAAGATTATAATACTGGTCAAACTGTTCTCTCTGTTTTAAGCTTAATGCTATTCCCAGTTCATTCAAACCATTTTCAAATTTATCATTCATAACTGTTACCTCTATTTATTCATATATAGGCTTTTGTAATATCAGGACAATTAATAAATCTTTAACTCAGATAAACAAGAAGTACCGATACATCTGCCGGTGAGACTCCAGAGATTCTGGACGCCTGCCCTATCGATGCAGGATGGATCTGATTCAGTTTCTGTTTCGCCTCTATCCTCAGACTCTGTATCTCATCGTAATTGATATCGTCAGGTATTTTCTTGTTTTCCAGCTTTTTAAACTGCTCCACCTGACGCATCTGGCGCTTAATATACCCCTCATATTTGATATTAATATTAACTTGTTCTTTCACATCTAATGGTATATCAGGTCTGTCCTTGTCGATCGGCTCCAGTTTATCGTAAGATAACTCAGGTCTTCTGATCAGCTCAGCAAGTGTCGTCCCTGAGGTCAGCGGTGTGCTCCCGAATGTCTTCAGAAGCTCCTGAACCTGATCTGAAGTACCTATATTCGTATGAGAAACTCTCTTTATTTCCTCTTCTATCATCTTTTCCTTCTGAAGAAGTCTCTGATATCTGTCCTCATCGATCAGTCCGACCTCATGACCTATCTTTGTCAGCCGGAGATCTGCGTTATCCTGGCGAAGAAGAAGGCGATATTCTGCTCTGGACGTCATCATACGGTAAGGCTCATGGCTCTCCTTTGTCACAAGATCATCGATCAGGACCCCAATATATCCCTGAGAGCGATCCAGGACGATTCCCTCTTTTCCCTGAAGTTTTCTTGCAGCGTTGATCCCTGCCATCAGTCCCTGTGCCGCCGCTTCCTCATATCCGGAGCTTCCGTTGAACTGTCCTCCGCTGAAGAGCCCCTCCACATTCTTAAATTCCAGTGTATTTTTCAGCTGACGCGCGTCGATGCAGTCATACTCGATCGCGTATGCATTTCTCACGATCTTTGCATGTTCCAGCCCCGGAACGCTTCTGTACATTGTATACTGTACATCCTCAGGAAGGGAACTTGACATTCCACCCACATACATTTCCGTCGTGTGCAGTCCCTCCGGCTCGATAAACACCTGATGTCTGTCTTTATCCGGAAACTTTACCACCTTATCTTCGATCGAAGGACAGTATCTCGGTCCGGTTCCCTCGATCGCGCCGGAAAACAACGGCGAGCGGTCAAGATTTTTCCTGATGATCTCATGTGTATTTTCGTTTGTATAAGTAAGCCAGCAGGAAACCTGGTCGATCTGCACGGATTCCTGATCCGTTGTAAATGAGAAGGGAACTACTCTCTCGTCCCCTTTCTGCTCCTCCATCTTACTGAAATCGATGGAATTTCTGTCAATCCTTGCCGGCGTCCCTGTTTTAAAACGGTACATTTTTATTCCCAGTGACTTCAGGCTGTCTGTCAGATAATTCGCGCTCTGCAGACCATTCGGTCCGGTATATGTGCTCACGTCCCCGTAGATACATCTCGCCTTCAGATAAGTCCCTGTACAGAGGACCACTGCCCTGCACCGGTATTCTGCTCCGGAATACGTCCTCACCCCGGTAACTTTTCCATGCTCCGCGAGGATGTCCGTGACTTCCATCTGACGGATATCAAGATTTTCCTGATCCTCAAGGACCTGTCTCATAGCCCTGCTGTAGTCCGCCTTATCCGCCTGTGCCCGAAGGGAATGAACTGCAGGTCCCTTTGAGCTGTTCAGCATCTTTGACTGGATAAAAGTCCGGTCGATGACTTTCCCCATCTCTCCGCCGAGAGCGTCCACTTCTCTTACAAGATGTCCTTTTGAACTTCCGCCGATATTCGGATTGCATGGCATCAAGGCAATACTGTCCACACTGACTGTAAAGACCACTGTGCGAAATCCCAGCCTCGCCGCCGCAAGAGCCGCCTCACATCCGGCATGTCCCGCGCCTACCACGGCGATATCATATTCATCTTTATTTTCCCATACAGAATTTGCTGAATATTTCATTGATCAAATCTTCTCCCATTGATTCTCCGGTTATATTTCCAAGTGACTCATACGCGTCCATCAGATCTATCGAGTAGAAATCTTCCGGCATTCCTGCGTCGATACTCTCCACAACTTTTCTCAGACTTTCCTCAGCATCCTGAAGCGCGCTCTTCTGCCTTGCGTTTGTGATATAGATCTCATCATTAAATGAGACGTCGCCGCTGAGGAACATGTTCTTAACTGTCTCCTCAAATTCTTCAATACCGCTCTCATCTCTGGCCGAAATGATGATCATCGGGATATTGCCGCATGTTTTTCCGGTTTTTTCGCAGACTTCTCTCATCTTCTGCATCACCATTTCTTCCGTCACTACTGTATCCAGATCAGACTTGTTCAGGAGTATGACAGCATTTTTATCACAGATCATCTCCATGATCTTCTCATCATTTTCATCCAGTTCTCTCGAAGAGTCCACTACGTAGATAACGAGATCCGCATTCTTTGCGTATTCTTTCGCCCGGTCAACTCCCATCTTCTCAATGACGTCCTCCGTGCTGCGGATCCCTGCTGTATCAACCACGTTGAGCAGAAGCCCCTGAAGGCGTATTTCCTCCTCAAGAACATCTCTCGTCGTCCCTTCTATATCTGTCACGATCGCCCTGTCATATCCGGTGAGTACATTGAGAAGAGAAGATTTCCCGACATTGGGTTTGCCGACAATGACCGTCTGGATGCCTTCCTTCATGATCCTTCCCGTGTCCGCGGATCTGATCAGTTTCTCCACTTCCGCGATCATCTCCACCGCCTCTTCTCTCAGAGTGTCCCCGTATCCGTCCAGGCTGATATGCTCCGGATCGTCGAGGGCGGACTCTATAAACGCAGTGTGATAGATGATTCTCTCCCTTATAGCTGTTATCTTATTTTTCAGGCTTCCCTTTAACTGATGCACAGAACTCTGAAGCGCGTATTCATTCTGAGAACTGATCAGGTCCATCACAGCCTCAGACTGCGACAAATCCATCTTCCCGTTGAGGAAAGCTCTCTTTGTGAATTCTCCCGGTTCCGCAGGCCTTGCGCCGTTTTTCAGGACCGTTTCAAGTACCCTTCTCACGACAAATGTTCCGCCGTGGCAGTTGATCTCAACAGTGTCCTCACCTGTAAATGTCCGCGGCGCCCTCATCACTGTGACAAGCACCTCGTCGATAATCTCATCCCCGTCCGAGATGTGTCCGTAATGTATCGTATGACTTGGCGCTTCGCTTATCTTTATCTTCCCTTTATATACTCTGTCGGCAGCCTCCAGCGCTTCACTTCCGCTTATCCTGACTATCCCTATCCCGGAATTCGTCATACCTGTGGATATTGCCGCGATCGTATCTTTTTTCATATTAACATAACCTTTCAATATCTGAAAAAGGACGTTTCACATCTTCACGAAAGTATCCGTGAAGCGCAAACGTCCTTTCGCTTCAAAATCAATCCGCTTTATGTCTTATCTCTTTAATGTAACAACAACTTTTCTGTAAGGCTCTTCGCCCTCGCTGTGAGTCGTTACATAAGGATCAGACTGAAGGGAGGAATGGATGATCCTTCTCTCGTACGGATTCATCGGCTCAAGAGCAACCGGTCTTCTTGTTCTCTTGACTTTGTGTGCGATATTTTTTGCAAGATGTCTCAGAGTCTCTTCTCTCCTTGCACGGTAATTCTCTGTATCAAGCTTGACTCTTACATATCCTTCCTGATGCTTATTTGCAACTCTGTTTGCAAGATACTGCAGAGCATCCAAGGTCTGTCCCCTCTTTCCGATAAGGATTCCCATATGTTCGCCTGTCATACTGATACTCAGAGCACCGTCACTGTCGATTTCCGACTTGATCTTCACTTCCATGTTCATGGCGTTAAGCGTATTTTTAAGAAATTCCTCAACAGCCTGTATCGTCACATCCTGAACCTCAGCGAGCACCGTCTCCTCTTTCTTCAGTTCCACCGGCTTTGTCTCTTCTTTTATATCTCTGACTTCTTTTTCTTTTTTCGGTTTATTTTCGGATCTGTCTTTTTTTCTTGTAACAGGAGCCCCTTTCTTAGTCTCTTCGATCTCAGGTTTTTCCGTTATTGCAGAAATCTCCTCCGTTTCGGGCTCCGGTTCAGGTTCAGGCTTTCTTCTCGCCTCGATCACAGCCTGCTTCATACCTATACCCAGAAATCCCGGGCTTCCCTTTTCGATCACTTCATATTCCAGTCTGTCACTTGTGACACCGAACTGGATCAATGCTTCTGTGATTGCGTCGTCAACTGTTTTTGCTGATACCCTGATACTACCGTTCATCTCGATTCCTTCCTTTCTCATGCGCGGATGCTGTCAGTACATCCGTGATCGGACGACAACTATTTTTTCTTTCTGCTGTTTTTCTTCTTCGCGGACCCCTTCTCATCATCTTCCTCTACCGGGAGCTGAGTTGTCTGGCCGCTGTTATATCTGCTTACCAGATTTGCCTTCGAGGTAAGGCTTCCTGGTTTTGCATTCTGTCCCATCTGACGTGCTCTTTCGATCTTTGATTCTCTCTCCGAATCAGTAATGTCTGATTTCTTCGCCGAAGAAGCACCCACATTTCTTGTACTCGTGGTCGCCATCCTGTTGATCTCTTTCGCGGACGTCCCCTTTTTCTCACGCTTCTTTGCAGCTTTCTTCTGATTCTCCGCAATGATCTCCTCAACGGATTTCTTGCTGAGATATTTGTTTATCGCAAGCTGCTGTACACATCTTACCAGTGCGCTGGCAGCCCAGTAAAGACCAAGACCTGCCGGAAGAGTGAAGCCGAATACAACTGAGATCAGAGGCATAGTATATGTCATTGTCTTCATTGAATTCATCATCGGATTGTCTTTGTCATTTCCTCCTGATGATGCAGGCTGCGGCTGAAGCTTCACACTGATAAACTGTGTGAGACCGGCCATTACCGGGATAATGATCGCCAGAATCATTCCGGAAATAGAAAAGTCGTGGAAAGCCTGCGTCAGCATTGTAAGAGGCTGTTCACCGATATTTATTCCCAGGAAACTGTTCAGATGAGTTACCTGCTCCATTGTGCTGTGAGCGATATCCGTGATCCCCGGCATCTGCTCGAGAAGCTGTCCCCATGTCGCGTCCTGGAACTTGTAAAGTACATTTACCAGTGTATCCGCCTGTGAATAGTCATATGCACTGGGGCTCATCAGCACCGGGCTTGCTTCCCCGATCTTCTCCATAATACTCTGGAAACCGTTCGTCGCCATGATCTTCTCGACCACCGGCATATAGACTTCACGCACTCCCCGCACATAAGTCGGTATATTCTGGATCACGGGATACAGTGCAAAGAGAACCGGCATCTGAATCAGCAGCGGAAGACATCCTCCCGACATGCTTGTCCCGTATTTCTCATATACAAGCTGGATTTCCTCCTGCTGCTTCATCATCGAAGCCTGATCTTTCTTTCCTTCATATTTCTTCTGGATCTTCTGGATTTCAGGCTGCATGACAGCCGACATTTTAGAAAATTTCTGCTGTTTAATCGTCAGCGGGATCATAAATGTATAAACAATGATCGTAAATATAATGATACAGATTCCAATGTTCTCTATTCCTATGGCACTCAGTACATTATAGATCCCGTTCATCACCTGACCGAGAAGCCAGGCGATCTGTCTTATAATCGGCCAGTTTCCATAGCCTGAAGCTAAAAGTCCGTACACTTCCATTACTCATCCTCCTTAAGGTACCGGATCATATCCACCTTTTGAAAATGGATTGCAGCGCAGTATTCGCCACAGGGTGAGAGCGCCTCCTTTTAAGGCACCATACTTTTCTATCGCCTCAAGCCCATACTGTGAACATGTGGGATAATATTTACATGTACTGTAACCTTTCATTCCGGACAAATACTTTCTGTAGAATCGGATCATACTGATCATAATCCTCTTCATGTGAACCGCTTCCTTTTCATTTCTATCTATTACGTGTCTGTATCTGTTTTTTCAGACACGATCTTATGAAGTTTTCCGAGATGGACCAGCGCGCTGTTAATATTTCTGTAATCACTGCCCCGCGCGCTGTTTCTGGCTATTATGACTATATCTAATCCACATCGGAATTTGTCTTCTGACAGTCTGTAACTTTCCCTTATCAACCTGGTAAGACGATGCCTTACCACACTGTTTCCAACTTTTTTACTCACTGATATCCCAATTCTGTTTTTCTCAAATCCGTTGGGATACACATACATGACCAGAATACTGTTCGCGTATGATTTTCCTTTTCTGTAAACAATCTGAAAATCTTTATTTTTTTTTAAAGATTCTGAAAATTCCATCAATAACCTCAGTTTATCTACAATTATTCATAGAAGAAAAGGCCACATAGATGCGGCCTTAAGCTGATAACTGTTTTCTTCCTTTTGCTCTTCTGGCAGCCAATACTTTTCTTCCGCCTGGTGTGCTCATTCTTGCTCTGAATCCATGAACCTTTGATCTGGATCTTTTCTTCGGCTGAAATGTCATCTTCATCTTACATACACCTCCTTTGACTGCTATACTTTATAATTAAAGTATTCACAATAATTATCAGATTTCTCTCAGTATCTTTCTCAAAAAGACACTGCTCTTAATTATAGTTAAAAAACCTCCATAAGTCAAGCAAAATCAGGGCTTTCGTTTTGTTGATAACTCAGAAAAGCAGAAATCCTTAATTATTCGGAGTTCAGCTTGATTATCCCCGCACTTTATTCCGAGTTATCCACAAGTTATCCACATTTGTTGATAACTTGTGGATAACTCATGTATAAATGTCAAAAATCATGTAGATAAAATAAATTTTAAACCATAATCCACGAAAATCAAGGGCGTAAAAGTGTTAATAAAGTTATACACATGCATTTTCCATTGCTTATAACCCTGTTTTGATGTAAAATGTAATGGAGAGAGTCTGCATTTTTGCAGTTATCTCTCTATTCTATTGATTGATTAGGAGTTACTTTAGATGAACATTGTAGAACAGAACTGGGATCAGATACTTAATAAGATGAAGCTTGAATACTGCTCATCCAATATTTCCTATAATACCTGGATCGCACCCCTGACAGTTTATGAAGTCAGGGATAATACTGTGTATATTCTTGTAAAGCTCAGGGCCAGCCTTGAACATATAGAAGAAAAGTATCTTCTTCCTTTTAAAGTCTGCATCGCTGAGGTAACAGGGATCGAGTATGAGGTTGCATTCGTAACGGATAATCAGACAGTTATACAGGAAAAGAAAGAGAATACTGTAAAAAATAATCGTGTCAAAGCAATCTACGAGAAAGCAAACCTGAATCCCAAATATACATTTGATACATTTGTGGTCGGCAGCAACAACAATTTTGCCCACGCGGCGTCTCTGGCCGTAGCTGAATCTCCGGGTGAGATCTACAACCCTCTTTTCATCTACGGAGGTGTTGGACTTGGCAAAACGCACCTTATGCATTCCATTGCCCATTATATTCTGGAGCATGATTCTGCTAAAAAGGTTCTCTATGTGACCAGCGAAGCATTTACCAATGAACTGATCGACTCTCTGAAAGTAGGTAAAAACGGAAATGAACTGGCAATGACCACCTTTCGTGAGAAGTACAGGAACAACGATGTACTTCTTATCGACGATATCCAGTTTATAATAGGAAAGGAAAGTACACAGGAAGAGTTCTTCCATACTTTCAATCATCTTCATGTATCAGGAAAACAGATCATCATCTCAAGTGATAAGCCTCCCAAAGATATCGAGACTCTTGAAGCAAGGCTTCGCACCCGTTTTGAGTGGGGTCTGATTGCGGACATCTCCGCTCCTGATTACGAGACAAGGATGGCAATCCTGCGCAAGAAAGAAGAACTTGACGGGCTTGAGCGCTACCACATTCCGGACGATGTCATGCAGTATATCGCAAACAATATCAAGTCGAATATCCGTGAGCTTGAGGGATCTTTAAACAAACTGATCGCTCTTTCCAACCTGGAAAACAAGCCTATTGATATTCCACTTGCCGCGGAAGCTTTAAAGGACATGATCTCACCTGACAACAACCGGGTGATCACACCGGAGCTGATTATGGATGTGGTTTCTGAACATTTTAATGTTCCGGTAGCAGAACTCAAAGGAAAGAAGAGAAATGCGGAGATCGTACTTCCCCGGCAGATTGTCATGTATCTCTGCCGGAATATGACGGATACACCGCTGAAATCCATCGGAGTCCTCCTTGGAGGAAAGGATCATGCATCCATCAGCCACGGCGTCAAGAAGATCGAGAACGATCTTAAGACAGACGAAGCGCTCAACAACACTGTCAACATCATAAAGAAAAAAATCAATCCTGTGTAAAACCTTTAGGATGTTGTTGATAAATGCAGATAACTATGTAGAAAACCTGTTGAATCTATGTTAAAGAATATGAGGATAACCGGAAAGCTCTTCAGAGCCTGCCGGATTATCCCCACACATTCCCCATAAAATTCCATCAGAATCTACAGACTTATCAAAGCGGACAAACCCTTATTTTTCAAGGCTTTGAACCACTTATGAACATATTCACATCCCCTAAGAAGAAGGCTACGGAAATTTTTTATTTATATATTTATAAAAAGCACTGCTGAAATTTTTTTCACACACGGCGAAAGGAGTTATCTTCAAATGAAAATTGTTTGTACAAAATCCAATCTTGTAAAAGGAGTCAGCATCGTATCAAAAGCTGTTCCTTCAAAGACTACGATGCCGATTCTTGAATGTATCCTGATCGATGCTTCTACGGATGTAGTCAAACTGACAGCCAATGATATGGAACTAGGGATCGAGACAACCATTGAGGGAGAGATTCTGGACAGGGGGATCATTGCCATCAATGCAAAAATATTTTCAGAAATTGTAAGGAAGCTTCCTGACAGTGATGTTGTAATTGATACAGATTCAGATAATCAGGCAATGATTACCTGTGAGAAAGCAAAATTTAATATTGCCGCACAATCAGGAGAGGATTTCTCTTATCTTCCTGCAGTTGAGAAGGATGATTTTATTACGGTCTCAGAATTTACTCTGAAAGAGGTTATCCGTCAGACTATCTTCTCGATCGCTGACAATGATACGAACAAGATGATGACCGGTGAGCTCTTTGAGATTGAGGACAATGTGCTGAAAGTGGTATCTCTTGACGGACACCGAATCTCTATCCGAAAGATCGAGCTGAAGGATTCCTATCAGCCAAAGAAGGTTATCGTTCCAGGCAAGACGCTTCAGGAGATCAGCAAGATCATCGGCGGAGAGGCAGAGGCAGAAGTAGACATCTCATTTACCAGAAACCATATTGTATTTGAATTTGACCGGACAGTTGTGGTATCCCGCCTGATCGAAGGGGAATATTTCAGGATCGATCAGATGCTCTCAAGCGATTATGAGACAAAGGTAAGGATCAACAAGAGGGAGCTTCTCGATTGTATAGATCGTGCTACCCTGCTCATCAAGGAAGGGGACAAGAAGCCGATCATCATAGATATCAGGGATGAGTCCATGGAACTGAAGATCAAATCCCAGTTTGGATCCATGGATGAGGTGATCCTGTGCACAAAAGAGGGAAAAGATCTTCTGATCGGATTCAACCCTAAATTCCTGATTGACGCTCTGAGAGTCATTGATGACGACGAGGTGGAACTGTATTTTATGAATGCAAAAGCTCCATGTTTTATCAAGGACGAGGCACAGAGCTATATCTATTTGATCCTGCCTGTCAACTTTAATGCCGCTGTATAATGTCAGGATCTGATCTTCAGAAAAAGGAGTTTTAAGAATGGAAATATTCAATCTGCGCTCCGGGGATGAATTCATCAAACTGGGGCAGTTACTCAAAGCTATCGGAGCCGTGGAAAGCGGAGTGGAGGCAAAGGACGCCATACAGGAAGGTCTTGCATCTGTCAACGGTACAACGGAGACCCGAAGGGGAAGAAAATTATATTCCGGGGATACTGTCAGCTTCGACGGAAGGGAAATAAAGGTTCAGTGACGGGGAAGTTATGGTAATCAGATCTTTAAAGCTAAAAAATTATAGAAATTATGATCTGTTAGATATAACATTTGATCCGAAAACCAATATTCTATATGGGGACAATGCACAGGGGAAGACCAATATACTGGAGGCGCTCTATCTCACCGGAACGACAAAGTCCCACAGGGGGACAAAGGACAGGGACATGATCCAGTTCGGGCACGATGAATCTCATCTGGAAACAGTGGTCGAGAAAAAAGGTGCCTGCTTTCAGATAGACATGCATCTGAAAAAGAACAGTCCGAAAGGGATCGCTATAGACAAGATCCCGATCCGGCGTGCAAGTGAGCTCTTCGGCATTGTTCAGTTTGTATTTTTTTCTCCCGAGGATCTGAATATCATCAAGGAGGGACCTTCCGGGCGCAGAAGGTTCATCGATCTGGAACTGTCCCAGATTGATAAGGTATACCTGAGCAATCTATCCAACTACAACCGGATCATCAACCAGAGAAATTCCCTTCTGAAAGATCTTTATGGAAAGGAACATTTGATAGAGACTCTGGATATATGGGATATACAGCTTGCTTCATATGGTACGAAGATTCTCGAGAGAAGACGGGAATTTGTAGATCAGGTAAATGAAATAATTTCTGATATACATTATAAATTAACCGGCGGAAAGGAAAGGATCCGACTTATCTATGAAGAAAGCAAGGGAAACCTGACATTTGAACAGGCACTGAAAAAATACAGAGAGAGGGATATCCGCATGAAGAGTACCACGGTCGGACCGCACAGGGACGACCTGTGCTTTATGAATAACGGAGAGATTGATATCAGAAAATTCGGATCTCAGGGTCAGCAGAGGACTGCGGCGCTCTCACTGAAGCTCTCTGAGATCGAGCTGGTAAAAAGGATCATAAACGACACACCAATTCTTCTGCTGGATGATGTATTGTCTGAACTGGACAAACACAGGCAAAACTATCTGTTAGAAAGCATTCACGATATACAGACTGTGATTACATGTACGGGACTGGATGAGTTCGTAAACAACAGATTTTCGATAAACAAGATATTTCACATCAAAAACGGTAACGCGGTAAAAGCAAATTAGGAGGTAAAAAAATGGGTGCATCAGGTACAGAGTTTGATTCTGAATATGGAGCGGACCAGATTCAGATACTGGAGGGGCTGGAAGCTGTAAGAAAAAGACCGGGTATGTACATCGGCAGTACCTCCTCAAGAGGTCTCCATCATCTCGTCTATGAGATTGTGGACAACTCGGTGGATGAGGCTCTCGCGGGATACTGTGACGAGATTCAGGTGAACATCAACAAAGACAATTCAGTCACGGTAAGTGACAATGGCCGCGGCATACCGGTGGGGATCAACCATAAGGCGGGACTTCCGGCTGTAGAGGTCGTATTTACCATCCTTCATGCCGGGGGTAAATTCGGTGGAGGCGGATACAAGGTATCCGGAGGACTCCACGGCGTAGGCGCCTCCGTCGTGAACGCTCTTTCCGAGTGGCTTGAGGTTGAGATCTATCATGAGGGACAGATCTACAAGCAGCGCTACGAAAGAGGAAAGGTATGTTATAAACTGAAAGTGATCGGGGAATGCGAGCCGGAAAGGACCGGGACAAAAGTCACATTCCTTCCGGATAAAGAGATTTTTGAGGAAACGGTATTTGATTATTCTGTCCTCAAACAGAGATTCCGTGAGATGGCATTTCTCACCAAAGGTCTGAGGATCGTCCTGAGAGACTGGAGGGAAGAGGAACTGCACGAGCATATCTTCCACTACGAAGGCGGAATTAAGGAATTTGTGACGTATCTGAACAAGAGCAAGACGCCGCTTTATGACCAGATCATTTACTGCGAGGGGATCAGAGACGGAGTGTATGTGGAAGTCGCCATGCAGCACAATGATTCTTACAGTGACAACACATATGGATTTGTAAACAATATCACAACACCGGAGGGCGGAACTCATGTGGAGGGGTTTCGGACTGCTCTGACAAAGACATTTAACGAATACGCCAGAAAAAACAAACTTCTCAAAGACAGCGAGCCGAAGCTGACAGGTGAAGATATTAGAGAAGGACTCACTGCGATCATCAGTGTGAAGATCGAGGATCCTCAGTTTGAAGGTCAGACGAAACAGAAACTTGGAAACAGCGAGGCAAGAGGTGCGGTGAACAGTATCGTGAGCAGCCAGCTTGAGATTTTTCTTGAACAGAACCCGAACGTGGCGAAGACTACGATCGAAAAATCCGTCACTGCGCAGCGGGCAAGAGAGGCAGCGAGAAAGGCGAGGGATCTGACAAGAAGAAAATCCGCTCTGGAAGGGATGTCCCTTCCCGGAAAACTTGCCGACTGTTCGGACAAAGATCCTTCAAACTGCGAGATCTACATCGTTGAGGGAGATTCTGCCGGGGGGTCCGCGAAGACGGCAAGAGACCGCGCGACGCAGGCAATCCTTCCGCTGAGAGGAAAGATCCTCAATGTGGAGAAGGCGCGTCTGGACAAGATCTACGCAAATGCGGAGATCAAGGCCATGATTACAGCCTTTGGAACCGGGATTCATGATGACTTTGATATCTCAAAACTCAGATATCACAAGATTATCATTATGACGGATGCCGATGTGGACGGAGCCCATATCAGCACTCTCCTGCTTACCTTCCTCTACCGGTTTATGCCGGACCTCATCAAGGAGGGATATGTATATCTGGCGCAGCCGCCGCTTTACAAACTGGAGAAGAACAGAAAAGTCTGGTACGCTTACAGCGATGAAGAATTGAACCGGATTCTGACGGAGGTTGGCCGTGACAGCAATAACAAGATCCAGCGGTACAAAGGTCTGGGCGAGATGGACGCGGAACAGCTCTGGGAGACCACGATGGATCCCGAGCACAGGATCCTCCTTCGGGTTACGATGGACGAAGAGACGTCTTCCGAACTTGATCTGACCTTTACGACCCTCATGGGCGACAAGGTCGAACCAAGACGAGAATTTATCGAAGAAAACTCAAAGTATGTACAAAACCTGGATATATAGCATTAAACAGCGACAGGGGCGGCAGTCGCTTTGGGACAGAAATCGAGCTCGCTCGAATTTCTGTCTCAGAGGGACTGGTGGAGTTGGCATTGTAAATGCCAACTCAGCGAAAAAATCGAAGATTTTTGAGCTGGAGCCCCTGGGAGCGGAAGCAGCCAAAGACTCAATTGAGCTGGAGCCCCGGGAGCGGAAGAAGCCGAAGATTCTTTGAGCTGGTCCGGTCGCGAAATAATAGAAGGAGATAAAAAATGGAAGACAATATTTTTGATAAAGTCCATGAAGTCGATCTGAAAAAAACGATGGAAACTTCCTACATCGATTACGCGATGAGCGTTATCGCTTCCCGTGCCCTTCCTGATGTAAGGGACGGTCTCAAGCCGGTGCAGAGAAGGATCCTCTACTCCATGATCGAGCTGAACAATGGCCCGGACAAGCCGCACCGTAAATGTGCGCGTATCGTCGGTGATACGATGGGTAAATATCATCCCCATGGAGACAGTTCAATCTATGGAGCTCTGGTAAATCTTGCACAGGACTGGTCCACAAGATATCCTCTCGTGGACGGACACGGTAACTTCGGTTCCGTGGATGGGGACGGAGCTGCGGCCATGCGATATACCGAGGCGCGTCTGAGTAAGATCTCCATGGAGATGACAGCGGATATAAACAAAGACACAGTTGATTTCACACCGAACTTTGACGAGACGGAGAAGGAGCCGGTAGTCCTTCCGTCAAGATTTCCGAATCTTCTCGTAAACGGAACATCCGGTATCGCCGTGGGTATGGCGACGAATATTCCGCCTCATAACCTGAGGGAGGTCATTGCCGCAGTGGTCAGGATCATTGATGACCAGATCGAGGAAAAGGGCGCTACCACGATCGAGGAAATTCTTCAGATCGTAAAGGGGCCGGACTTTCCAACAGGAGCAGAGATCCTGGGGACCAGAGGGATCGAGGAGGCGTACAGGACAGGAAGAGGAAAGATCCGTGTCCGCGCCATCACAAATATCGAACCAATGCAGAATGGAAAGAACAGGATCATCGTGACCGAGCTTCCGTTCATGGTAAACAAAGCAAGGCTGATCGAGAAGATTGCCGACCTGGTAAAAGAGAAGAAGATCGACGGGATTACAGACTTAAGTGATCAGTCAAGCCGTGAGGGAATGCGAATCTGTATCGAGCTTCGACGTGATGTAAACCCCAACGTGATTCTGAACCAGCTCTACAAGCATACACAGTTCCAGGATACCTTCGGCGTGATCATGCTCGCGCTTGTGAACAATGAGCCGAAAGTCATGAACCTTCTGGACATGCTCCAGTACTATCTGCAGCATCAGGAAGACGTGGTCACAAGAAGGACGAAATATGACCTGAACAAGGCAGAAGAAAGAGCGCACATCTTAGAGGGATTGCTGATCGCTCTTGATAACATTGACGAAGTGATCCGGATCATCCGCGGATCTAAGACAGTACAGATCGCGAAGGCTGAATTGATGGAGCGTTTCGGTCTGTCTGACGCTCAGTCACAGGCAATCGTGGACATGCGCTTGAGAGCGCTGACAGGTCTGGAGAGAGAGAAGATTGAGACAGAGTACGCGGAACTGATCAAGAAGATCGAGGAGTTAAAGGCCATCCTTGCAGACCGCAAACTCCTTCTCGGCGTGATCAAAAAAGAGATTCTTGCCATCTCCGAAAAATACGGTGATGACAGGAGAACGAGGATCGGCTACGATGAGTTTGATATTTCCATGGAAGATCTGATTCCGAGAGAGAATGTTGTGATCACTATGACAAATCTCGGATATATCAAGCGCATGAGCATGGATACGTTCAAGAGCCAGAACCGGGGCGGCAAGGGAATCAAGGGAATGCAGACTCTTGAGGACGACTATATCAGAGAACTGTTCGTCACGACCAGCCACCACTATATCATGTTCTTTACAAATACAGGGCGTGTATACCGTCTCAAAGGATATGAGATCCCGGAGGCAGGAAGGACCGCAAGAGGAACAGCTATCATTAATCTCCTTCAGCTTATGCCGGACGAGAAGATCACGGCTATGATCCCGATCAAGGAATACGAGAATGGAAAGTACCTGTTCATGGCGACAGAGAGAGGGCTTGTTAAGAAAACTCCGATCACGGAATACGCGAATGTGAGAAAAACAGGCCTTGCGGCTATCGCTCTGCGTGAGGATGACAGGCTGATCGAAGTGAAAGTGACGGACAATGAGCAGGATATCCTTCTTGCCACGAAATATGGACAGTGCATTCGCTTCAGTGAGAAGGACGTCCGCTCAACCGGCAGGGTTTCCATGGGCGTGCGCGGCATGAATTTAAGCGACGGCGATGTTGTCATCGGAATGCAGATCAGCAGCCAGGGAAAAGAAATGCTCATCGTATCCGAAAAAGGAATGGGCAAGAGAACTTCCATGGATGAGTTCACGAGTCAGAATCGTGGCGGAAAGGGAGTGAAGTGCTACAAGATCACAGAGAAGACCGGAAATGTGGTAGGAATGAAGGCCGTGGATGAAGACAGCGAGATCATGGTCATCAATACGGAAGGCATCATCATCCGCATGAAGTGCTCTGATATCTCTGTTTACGGAAGGATCACTTCCGGTGTGAAACTGATTAATCTCCACGGAAATGATAAAGTGGCAAGCGTTGCAAAAGTGAGAAAAGCTTCCGCTGAGATCGACGGTGAGCAGATAGAAATCTCAGATTCAGAAGACGAGGAAGAGAAGGAACAGGATTAAAAATTAAATATTTATGATCGTAAGAAAACGGCAGTTTAAGGAAAGATATCATAATCTATCCTTTGACTGCCGTTTTTAGATGAAAATATTGATAAACAGAATATTTTTATTGAAAAACAATAAAAATATATTGACAATTAATATCTAAGTTCATATAATCCAGATAAAGGAAACTAAAATACAGATTTTTGCCAAAGGAGAATATTATGAGGAAAAGCAGATTTGTTTCATTTACAAAATTTTTTCTTGATCTTATGTTTTTTTCAGGCATACTGGTCGAGGTCACTCTTCCCTATACACTGAAGCTGGCGGGGAGATATTATTCGACGGAAATCGGGAGGCAGTATATTCCGATGCTGGTCATCTTTGGGATATCCGGAATATGCGGTCTTATTATTGTATTCAGGCTAAGAAGGATGATGCGGACAGTGTTAGAAAGAAACTGTTTTGTCAGCGACAACACGAGAAGCCTTAAAGTTATGGGTAGAGTAAGTCTGGTCATCGCCGTTCTCTTTCTGGTCAAGAGCGTACTGATCCCGACTCCGGCGTCATTTGTCATTGTACTCACTTTTTTCATAGCGGGTATGTTCAGCCATGTGCTCAGCCTGGTGTTTGAAGAAGCAGTACGTTTCAAAGAAGAAAATGATCTGACGATATAGGGGGGACAGAAATGGCAATAATCGTAAATCTTGATGTTATAATGGCGAAGCGGAAAATGAGTCTGACGGAGCTGGCGGGTGAGATCGATATTACGATGGCAAACCTGTCGATTCTGAAAAATAATAAGGCGAAGGCGGTCAGGTTCACTACTCTGAATGCGATATGCAAGGCGCTGGAATGCCAGCCCGGGGATATTCTTGAATATGTGGAGGAGGATTCGGATGAATGAAAATTATATAGAAAAAATGAGGAAGGATCACGGCTGGTTCTTACGGATGAGCCTGATCTTCGGAATTATTTTCGTATTTTGTATCTACAGGAATATGTCAGGGATCACGCTTCCTCTGCTGACGGCTGTTATGATATGTTTTTCCACAGTGTTTCTGAGAAGAATGGGGATAACTCTATCAAAAGATACTGTCCCATATGGAATTGGGATCATGCTGCTTGGAATATCCACATGTTGTACAGCGAGTGGATTTCTTCATTTTTTCAACTATATCGGGATCATTCTTCTATTCTGCGGGGCAGCGCTCCACCAGGTTCAGGACGACAGGGAATGGGGAGTTCTGCAGTATGTGAAAAAGTTCTTTTCTCTGGCGGGAATGTGGATCATTTCAGTTGCGGAACCTTTCCGAAGACATGAGAAAGAAGAAAATGTGGATAAAAAAGCGGGAATGTTGAAAAATGAGAAAACGAGGGCAGTTGGTGTGGGGATTTTGGCTGCATTACTTTTTCTCTGTGTTGTTCTCCCTCTTCTGATGATGTCCGACAGGATATTCTCAAGGTTTTTCACGGATTTTTTCAGCCTCTTTGATCTGGGGGAGATATTTGATGAATTCAATCTGGGGAATCTGATAGGGATCCTTCTGACTTTCCTCATAGGGATGACAGGTATTTATGCTTTTTTTGCCGCTGTTTTCCGTATGAAACAGGAAGATCAGGAAGTGGAAAACAGAAAGAAAGCGGATCCTCTCACCGGTATCACATTTACCGGGATTCTTGCAGCAGTGTATGTATTTTACTCAGCGATACAGATCATTTTTCTCTTTCTCAGGCTGGATAGCGGGCTGCCGGACGGGATGACTTATTCACAGTATGCCCATGAGGGATTCTGGCAGCTTCTGTTCGTGAGTGTGATCAATTTTGCTGCCGTAGTTATTTGCATCCAGGTGTTCGGGGAAAATAAGATCTTAAGTATACTGCTGTGCATCGTTTCCGTGTGTACCTGTGTGATGATCCTTTCCGCCGCATACAGGATGATGCTGTATGTGGGAGAATATAACCTGACTTTCCTGAGAGTGCTGGTCCTGTGGTTTCTGGGAGTTCTGATGGTCATTTTTTTCGGGGTGATATACAGCATATTCCGGAGGAAGTTCCGTCTGTTCCGATACATCATGGCAGTAGTCTCGGTGATGTATATTGGATTTTCACTGCTCCGTCCGGACAGGATCATAGCAGAGTATAATATCTCGAAAACAGAATCCATAGGCTATGAGGATGTGATGTATCTCCTTTACGGACTCTCAGAGGACGCGGCGCCGGAACTGCTGGAGATCGATATGGACAGTCTATTGGAAACACAGGCTTTTCAGGAAGTAAATTATTATTTTAACGAAATTCAGGCAAGATACGGGGACATGTCGCTTCGGACATGGAATTTCTCGAGAGGCAGTGCTCTTGATACGGCGGAAATGTGGAAGGAAACTGCCGGAATAAACAGCATCGCCGTGGAATAGAATAGAGTATAACAGATGGGGCGCCCCATCTGTT
>DWUT01000007.1 GCA_019120615.1 Candidatus Mediterraneibacter norfolkensis | reverse complement strand
CAGCTCACGGCAAAGCCGTTCGCTGTCCATTGGAATAAAGAGTTCCGCTTGCGGAACTCTCGCGCCGGGCGCGGCCGCTTTAGCGACATATTTCCACTTCGCACGAGTGCGCATCCCGCGGAGTGTTTTGTTTGATAGGGAAAGAAGTTTCCTGTTAAACAAAAAAGCAGCCCAAGATAAATGTCACCTCGAGCTGTATTGCTGTCCCTTTCGGAGTCTTTCTCTTCCGGGCCCTAACCGCCTGACTGAATTACTTCATGGCTGTTCTCCGTGTCTATCTTCTTCTCTGCTCCTGTCTCGGACCCGGTACTCTGACAGGAACGCGTACTCTGACAGGTTCTTTGATCAGTCCCGGGAACAGTCCGTTCAGGACCTCTTTCAGTTTCTTTCCATAATCGTTATATAAGATAAACATATAAAAATAATATTTCAGCATATTCGAACCTCCTTTTTGTCTATGCAATGCATTTTAACAGAAGATTCCGAATCTGTCAGTGACTTTATCACTTATTTTAGAATTGTTTATACTTTCTTTATCCCTTTCTCACTTTTTTCTCTCATAGAGAAAACGGATATGCTCATACACTTCCTTAAAATCAATCCTGCAGTCTCCGTCCAGTACCCTGACCGGCAACACTGCATCAAATCCATAGACAGCAGGATACTCCTCCTCCTCGAGGTTTTCGAAAGAATTTCTGCCACAAAGTCCGGTGCTCCGTAAACGCAGCGATTAATGACCTTGTCCCTGTCGCAGACAATGATGACGTCCGGCTGTACCATTGTCTTGTCATCACAGTCGATCTGCACATCCAGGGGCGAGATCATGGGGAGGCAGCTTCCTTTCTTCTCCAGCACATGACCGAGCATCTTTCCATTATACCCATTTTTCAATTTATTTTCACATAGTTTATCCATAAAATTTCCATAATGGAAATTTTTTGGATTCTTCCCATATATATTACAGCACTATTTTGCTGTTGCATTCACGATAAGAACTCTCTAAAATAAATACGGCAGAGAACAATACGCACAAAACTGATGAAAACAGATAGGAGGGATCTCTCTTGAAGAATATATTTATCGTGGATGATGACGTCTGTATCGGCGACATGCTGGAGGAAGTACTCACCCGGGAGGGCTACGGCACGGCGCGCGCCTATTCAGGAACCGAAGCGCTCCTTTACCTCTCTTCAAACAGACCGGACCTGATCCTTCTGGATCTGATGCTCCCTGGCCTGAGCGGCGAGGAACTGCTGCCCCTGATCCAGGGCATCCCCGTCATCGTAGTCAGCGCAAAGGCCGAGGTGAGCAGCAAAGTGGATCTTCTTCTCGGCGGCGCTTCAGACTATATCACCAAGCCCTTCAATACAGAAGAACTGCTCGCCCGGATCACGGTTCAGCTCCGGAAATCATCGGCTTCTTCCACCCCAATACTGACCTATGATGAGATAGAACTGGATACGGATTCCCGCTCCGTAAAGGTAAAACGGATTCCGGTGCGGCTCACAAAAACAGAGTATGCGATACTGAAGCTCCTGATGCAGAATCCCTCCCAGGTCATCACCAGATCCGTCATGCTGGACCGGATCAGCGAGGACACGCCGGACTGCATGGAAAGTTCTCTCAAAGTCCATGTGAGCAACCTGCGCAGGAAACTGAAAGAGATCAATGGAAAGGATTATATAGAAGCTGTCTGGGGGATCGGATTTAAACTGAACGAAGATCTGATCTGAGCGGATCTGCAGACAGATATCCGACAATCTTTACTCTTTCTTTACCCTTTTCTTTACCGCTTTCTTAACCCCCGGCGGATAGAATAGGCACTGTCAGACAGATAGGAGCCGCATTTTCGGACCGCACTCCTTCTGTCTGAAAAAAGAAAAGGAGGAACCAGTAATGGAATACATTCTTACAGCAGACTCGCTGAGTAAACATTACCATCATTTCAAGGCACTCAATGATTTTTCCATCCATGTCCCGAAGGGCTCCATTTATGGCTTTGTGGGAAAAAACGGGGCCGGAAAGACTACTCTCATCCGCATCATCTGCGGTCTTCAAGAGCCCACTTCAGGAAACTATAATCTCTACGGAGTAAAGAATACAGATTCCCGCATTGCAAAATGCCGCCGAAGGATGGGCGCAGTCATCGAGACGCCTTCCATCTATCTGGATATGTCCGCGAAGGAAAACCTAAAGGAACAGTTCCGTATCATCGGCCTGCCGGATTTCGACGGCATCCCGGAACTGCTGAAACTGGTCGGGCTGGAGAGCGCGGGAAAGAAAAAAGCGAAAAATTTCTCCCTCGGGATGCGCCAGCGTCTCGGGATCGCCATTGCCCTCGCCGGAGATCCGGACTTTCTCGTTCTGGATGAGCCGGTCAACGGACTGGACCCGCAGGGCATCATCGAGATGCGGGAGCTGATCCTGAAGCTGAACCAGGAACGGCAGATCACAGTCCTCATCTCCAGCCACATTCTGGATGAGCTCTCCCGTCTTGCCACGCACTACGGATTTATCGACGGAGGCCATATGGTAAAGGAGATGAGCGCAAAGGAACTGGACGCGGCATGCCGCAAATGCATCCGGGTACAGGTTTCAGACATCCGGGCGCTCACCCGGGTGCTTGACGATATGGAACTGGAGTACCGGGTCCTCTCCGATACCATGGCAGACATTTTCACCAGGGTCAATGTCTCAAAGCTTACTCTGGCCCTTGCTGCCCAGGGATGCGACGTCATCTCCATGACTGAGCGTGAAGAGAGCCTGGAGAGTTACTATATCAATCTGATCGGAGGGAAGAGCAATGAATAGACTGTTGGCTGCTAATTTTTCAAGACTGCTTAAAAGCAAGGCATTCTGGGTATGCTGCATTTATGCTTTTGTATACGGGATCTTCATGCAGGTCATGAACTATCTCACCACCACAGCTTCCGGGGAAGTCCCTCTGATCGACAACCTGTTCTTCTCGTTTTCCATTTTTACAGGGATCCTGCTGTCCGCGTTTGTCAGCCTGTTCCTGGGGACAGAGTACAACGACGGAACGATACGGAACAAGCTGGTCATCGGACACACACGAGCGTCTATCTATCTGTCGAACCTGATCGTCTGCACTGCTGCAGGGATGATCATGTGTGCGGTCAATCTGGCGGTCTCCTTTGCTGTGGGCATCCCCCTGATGGGATCCTTTGACGCCATCTCCCGGCTGGTATTTGCCACCTGTATCGGCATCCTGATCGCAGTCGCCGCATTTGCCTCCATCTGCACACTGATCTCCATGCTGTGCCAGAACCGGGCTGTCGCCGCGGTGATCAATATTCTTCTCATCTTCACCATGCTTTTTATCTCCATCTACATCCGTGCATGGCTGGAGACACCGGAAACGATTTCTACTCAGTCTGTGGTCATGGATGAAAACGGAGTAAGTTCCGTGACTACGGAAGAAGTCCCGAACCCCATGTATCTGAGAGGAGCCAAGAGAGAAGTCTGCGAATTCATCAATGACTTTCTCCCCACGGGACAGACAGTGCAGTTTACCAACATGGAGGCAGAAAACATCCCGATACTGTGCGGCTATTCTGCAATAATTACGGCAGCCGTTGCCGGAGCGGGTATGACAGCTTTTAGAAAGAAGGATATTAAATAGACAGGGCGTTTGCGCCCAGGTGAACCCGAAGACACAGATTTGAAATAAGATCGGAGGTTATCATGGAATTCTGGCTGTGCGCCGTGATCGGCATTCTCATTATTATCATACTGCTGCTGACCGTCAAGGTCTTTCTCCTGCAAAAGTCCGCAGATGAGATCAGAGAAGAGTTCGCCCTCAGGCTCACCGCCGATACCAACACTCTGATCGCAATTTCAAGCCGCGACAGGCACATGAAAAAGCTTGCAAAAGAAATTAATATAGAGCTGAATAAACTAAAAAAGGACCGCCACCGTTTTCAACAGGGCGATCTGGAGTTAAAAGATGCTGTGACGAACATTTCCCACGACCTTCGCACACCGCTGACAGCCATCTTCGGTTACCTTGATCTTCTGGAAAAAGAAAAAAACACAGGGGAAGCCCGCCGGTATATCCGGATCATCCGGGAACGGGCGGAGGCTATGAAGCAGCTCACGGAAGAGCTGTTCCGCTATTCTATGCTGACCACAGCATCGGACAGCACGCCTGCCGAGCCGCTGGTGCTGAACCGTCTTCTTGAAGAAAGTATCTCCGCTTACTACGGAGCGCTGAAACAGAACCGGATCACTCCCCGGATCGATCTGCCTGAAGCAGAAGTAAAACGTATACTCAACCGGAACGCCTGCTCCAGGATCTTCGGGAATCTGCTCAGCAACGCCATAAAATACAGCGACGGCGACCTGGATATCACCCTGAGGGAAAACGGGGAGATCATCTTCTCCAACCACACCGCTCAACTGGATGAAGTCCAGGCCGGCCGTCTATTTGACCGGTTCTATACTGTGAATACCGCTTCCGCCGCTTCCACAGGACTGGGGCTCTCCATCGCCCGGACACTGACTGAACAGATGGGCGGGACTATCGAGGCAGATTATAAGGATCATATCCTGTCTGTCCGTATCTTTTTTCCTGCTGCCGACATGTCCCGGGATTCTGAGTCCTGAGCTCCCGGGACAGAATCTTATATCAATCTCGTCCGGACTTCAGACTGATCTTTCAGGATTCTTCCCCGGTATCCTGGATCAGCAGGGAATCAAGCTCTTTCATATCACTGTCATCGATCTCATAATCTCCGCGGTCATTCTTTCTCACATGGAGAGTCACGTCCTTTGCCTCACCGTACATCATCCCGTCATTTATCCCGTCGGAGAGCACCTCATAATAGATTTCATAAACCTGAGCCTGCATTTCTTCGTCTGTGGGCATCTCTGCTCCGCCCATCACACTGTCCGTCACCTGATCCGCATACTCCTGGGCTTTCTGACGAAATGTCTCGTATGTATCCGTAAACAGTGTCACAGGCTTCACCTTGACAGGGACGCTGTAACTCCCATCCTCCTCACGGACCGCCTCCCCGACAGTATAACTGACGTGTTCTGCAAGCTGTGCAAAGAGTTCCCGGTATTTGGGCTTCAACTCTTCCGGCATGGGGGAAGATGCAAACTGTTCCATGGTGGCGTCCAGGTTGTCCTCAAAAATCTGCCCTGCCTCTTCTTCTGATACTCCTGTGATCTTCACATAAGCTTCTGTCTGATTTTTATATGATGCATCCAGCACTGCCTGCACATATTCCACCGGATCAAACCGGTTCATATACAGCCAGATCCCGATAACCGCGGCGATGGAAACCAGTATCAGCACAGCCGCTGTGATCAGGATCTTTCTCTTTTTTTCTGTCATTTTTGACTCCTCCTCTTTTCTGTTTCCGGCACATTATGCCGTGCGCGATCATTATATCATCGCCATTCCGAGAAAAAAGAAGAAGCGTGTCGAATGTGGAAAGCTCCAGCCTTCTTTCACACCGTCTCTGATTTTTTTTCTTTTACACTGTCTTTTTCTATCAGTTTACCGGAGATCACCTGAAGATCGTCTCCGTCATCTCTGGCTCCCGCCAGTTTATCCAGTATCCTGTCCACCGCCTTTACCGCCATGAGATGGATATTGATATCGTAAGATGTTATTCCGATATTATAGTATTTATTTTTTGAATAATTATCATATCCGACGATTGAAATATCCTCCGGAACACGGTACCCGTTTTCTATCAGCTTTTTGATCAGTTCATTGGCTATAAAGTCACAGTTACACGCAAAGGCAGAAGGCATCTCTTCCGGCAGTTTTCCTATCTCGATCTCACCGGTCTCGATATCCCGGTCCTCAAGAATCCAGTCTTCCCTGATGGGTATTTTATTTTCCTGAAGAGCCTTGCAGTATCCGTGATATCGATCCATAATGCTGGAACTCTCCAGGATCGACCCCACATACCCGATCTTAACATGTCCTTTTCGGATCAGATACTCTGTCATCCGATACATTCCATAATAACCGCTGGAGATCACCGCATCTATCATCAATCTGTCACTGTAGGAATCCAGCAGCACCATCGGTATCTCAAAGCTGTCCTTGATAAGTTCCAGGTAAGAATTCCCCAGGGGCCCCAGGATGATCACTGCATCGCATTTTCCGTTATTCAGGCACAAGGGTACGTTCTTTTTCCTTTCGTCCTCCACCTTTATCATTTCAAACACTACGGCAGCTCCTCTGGACTTCAGAACAGAAGCCAGTTCCCAGTAGATCTCCCAGTAATAGGATTCTCCTCTTTCTACATATTTTCCGGATACGATCACCCCAACAGAATACCCGCTGCTTTCTGAAGACTGTTTTACCATATACCCCATCCTGATCGCGGTCTGTTTGATCTTTTCCCGCAGTTCCTGACTCACCCCTGCTCTCCCTGCAAGTGCATTGGAAACCGTTACTTTGCTGACCCCAAGCGCGTCCGCGATGTCTGCCATTGTTACGCCATTTTTCATTTTCATTCCCTACCTGTAAACTGCTTTTAATTCTTACATTTTACAGCGATTTATTTCATAAAGCAAGCTTCCTGAAACCTCGCTGAGCCGTCAGCTAAAATTTACACTTTCATCATTCTGCATCCGGATATTCATTGCACAGCAGACGATACGGCGCTTCATCTTCTTCAATCTCAGGGAAGCGTCCGATCGGTTCATAAAAACGATTGTCATTTTCATCATCATTACACATGGAAACTTCTCCCAGAAGCACCGCCCCTCCCGTCTTCGGGACCACAAAATCATGATACATATAAGGCGTGATCGTAATGCTCTCCCCCGGTTTCAGACATACTCTTGTCCCTGCCGGCACGGTATCTGTCCTTCCGTCTGTATGGATCGTCACATCTGTCTCCAGCATGGTGCCGTCCTCCGCCCCGTTATAGACCGTAATATAGATGTCATTACCTCCGCGATTGATAATATCCTCCATTTTATTCCAGTGATAATGCATGGGCGCCGTCTGCCCTTCATAGAGCATGAGAAGCTTTTCGGCATAGGGCTTTGGATACTTCTCCGGCATCTTCTGATTCCCGTTACGTATGGTAAACAGCGCAAACCCGACCTGATCAAAATTTCCAAGTCCGTAATCCGTAATATCCCATCCGAGACAGTTGTCACGTATCTCGTCATACTCATGTCCGGCATTTTTCCAGTCTTCGGGCGTCCATGACGCAAAGCCTGGTGTTTCAAATCCATGTTTTTTTATCAACGATTCCATATCTTTGATCACTTTATTAATTCTCGACCTCTTCATACTGTCTTTACCTCCTGACCATTTCTGATATTTACAGTTCTTCTCCGTTTGTCCGGATCATATCACGATACCAGTAAGCGGAATCCTTCCAGATCCTTTTCTGGGTACGGTAATCGACATAGATCAGTCCGAAACGCTCCGCATATCCGCTTGCCCACTCAAAATTATCCATCAGCGACCACTGGAAATATCCTCCCACTTCAATCTCGCCCGCCGCTTTTTTCAATTCTCTCAAATACCGTGCCAGGAAATCAATTCTGTTAG
The DNA here is from genome assembly GCA_019120615.1 of Candidatus Mediterraneibacter norfolkensis. GTDB lineage: Bacteria > Bacillota > Clostridia > Lachnospirales > Lachnospiraceae > Mediterraneibacter > Mediterraneibacter norfolkensis. The sequence goes on along the minus strand of DWUT01000007.1, from coordinate 3,720 downwards.
GGTCATGCACTTTTCCGTCAACAGACACCACATCATGGCAGGACATCCCGTTCTCCGTGATATAGATCGGTTTTCTGTATCGTTCATATAAAAACTTCGGTCCCCAGTAGAGACACTCCGGAGTGACCGGCCAGCTCATGGCCGTTTTGGGAAATCCTTCATACCTCACGGTATCTTCCGGCCTTCCGTCCGTTCCCATCCGGATGCACCTTCCATTGTATATATTCTGTCCATATATATCTATCGGCTCAGAGATCAGTTTCATATCCTTCTCCGTGATTTTGGGCAGATAGGGCTCAAACTGTTTCATTCCTTCCTCCGGATACTCTCCCAATATCACCGGATCTGACCACCACGACACATTCCAGGTCCAGTTGTCCATATTTTCCGGAATGGAAAACAGCATCTGCCTTGCAGCCTCTATATCTTCCTCTTTCTCCGATTCCGGATAGCACATGGATCCAGTGGGAGCGTACCCGATAACAAGGGGCTGTTTTCCGTACTGACGGAGCATCTGCACTGCATAGCCGTGCGCCTTCAGCGCATTGTGGGCTATTTCAAAAACGTCGCGGAGAGGAGCTTTAAGCCCCGGAGCATGTTCCCCTCTCAGATAACCAAGGCCTACGAAACACTGCGGCTCATTCAGGGTGAAAAAATATCTGACTCTGTCGCTGAACCGTTCAGCAGCAAGTTTTGCATACTCGCCAAACCATCTGACACTCTCCGGGTTCATCCAGCCGCCGCGTTTATAGAGCTCGTAGGGCATTTCCCAGTGATAAAGCGTAAGAAAAGGTTCAATCCCCGCCTCCAGCAGGGCATCGATCAGATCACTGTAAAACCTGACCCCCTCTTCATTCACCCGGCCCGTACCTTCCGGAAGGACACGTGCCCAGTTGACCGAAAAACGATAAGCCTTCAGCCCCATTTCTTTCATCATGGCAACATCTTCCCGGAATCTGTGATAATGATCACACGCGACGTCTCCGGTATGCCCTCCGGCGATCCGGCCAGGTTCTTTTGTAAAAACATCCCATATATCCGTTCCTTTTCCGCCTTCTTCTGCCGCCCCTTCTATCTGGTACGAACTTGTGGCGGCTCCCCATGCAAAATCTTTAGAAAATCCCATAGTCTCCTCCTTTACGCTATATCAAAAACAGACCTGCAGACAACAGACTGCGCGTCCCCTTTTTCTATCTCCACCGTATACGCTCCCGCTTCCATATCAAAATAGTTATCCGACAGCCACAGATCTCCATCTGTTCCGATGATCTCCACATTTTTCGCATAGGCATCCGCATACACGGTGATATGGTTTCCATTCTTTTCACACCGCAGATGCGGATTCATAAAACAGTAATGTTTCGGCGGTGTAAACAGACATGTGTTTCCGGATACGTACTTTCCATTTACCGAAAAACTGTACTCCAGGTGGATCTCCCTTTCTTCATATTCTCCAAAATCCATTTTATCAAGCCATATACCGCCAAGAGCCGGAACCCTCACTTCCTGTTCTCCACTCAGTATAATACTGCTGTCAGGACGTCGCAGATTCCATTCCACCTTCCCACTGACTTCTTCTGCCGTTTCGTTGGCTACATGGAGTCTCGCACTTTTTTCAATCGGCGCAGGCTCCGCCACACAGAACGGCCGCTCACTCACCTCTCCCACCTCTTCACACGAGATCATGAGAGGCGAAAACATTCTCTTTTCTGCGTAATGGAGCGCTTTGCGCCTCCCATAATAGTCAATGCTCGACCAGGACGCTGCCGGCCAGATATCATTGAGCTGCCATACGACCGTTCCCATGCACCTTCCCCGGTAACGGCGGAAATGCTCCACTCCATATCGGATGGCATCAGCCTGAAGCAGCTGTGACGCATATAAAAGATGGTCGAAATCCTTCGGATACAGATAAGTGGCTGACAGATAGTTCATTATCTTTCCATTGGCCGCGCAGTTCCTCTGATGCATCTCCATGACTCTCGAAAATATATTCCGGTCCGAAGGCTCCGTGAACGATTCCACCGTCTTAAGTCCTGGGAATGACTGAAATCCAAACTCCGACAGATAACGGAAATAAAATTTTCTGTATTCTGTGATAGGTTTGTTTCCATGCCACACATCCCAGTAATGGGTGTCCCCACGGTCCTGATCAGCCGGATCATCATAGCTGCCTCCCGAGGAAGGAGACGACGGCCAGTAGAAAGTATTCGGATCCAGCTTCTGCAGCACATGAGGAATAATATATTCAAATATCTTTACATAATCACATTTCTGTTTCGCAGAAGAATTCCATACCTTTTCCAGTATCTGAAGTTCAATTTCATTGTTGCCGCACCACAACCCCAGGCATGCATGATGGCGTATCCGCTTTACGTTATCTTCTGTCTCCCGGATAATATTATCTTCAAACCTTTCATCAAGCTCGTAGGATGCGCAGGCATACATAAAATCCTGCCATACGATCAATCCCAGCTCATCGCAGATATCATAGAAATAATCATCCGGATAATATCCGCCTCCCCAGACCCTGATACAGTTATGATTTGCCCACGCTGCTTCTTCCAGAAGTTTTCTGGTCCTCTTTTCACTGGTTCTTCCAAGCAGACAATCCTCCGGGATATAGTCCGCTCCCATGGCAAAGATTTTTACACCGTTTACCTCGTGGGCAAAACAGCTCCCCCATTCATCTTTTTCTGTATTGACCGTCATGGTGCGAAGGCCGATCCTTCTCTCCCATGAGTCCAGTTCGTTTCCCGAGCCGTCAAACAATTCCACTTTTACGCAATAAAGAGGCTGTTTCCCGTAGCCTCTCGGCCACCACAGCTGAGGTTCTCTGATCTCCAGACTGCATTCCATGTCCTCCGCCTCCGGAAGGCTCTTTACTGTTTCCACATTCTTTTTCCCGTCAGGGTCCGTAACGGAAATCCGGATCTTTCCATCCTTATTTTCGGCGTATCCATCCAGCGAAATATCAAAATCCAATGTAACTTTCCCCGCATTGTGGATCTGAGTTATGTATACAGAATCCAGACGCTTTTTCTCTATTCCGAGAAGACACACGTCCCGGAATATTCCGGCGTCAGGAAGCCTTGGCCCCCAGTCCCACCCAAACATACAGTGTGCCTTCCGAAGATGGGGAAATCCTTCCATCGCCTCATGGGAGCCGTCTGTATAAACCTTCTTATTTTCTTCTTTTATATATTTTGTAGGAGAATGAAACACTACATTCAGTTCATTTTTATCTTCCCTGACATACTCTTTTCCGGTAAGATCATATTCCCATGTTCTGTGCATATTAAACGCACGGCCGATCCATTCTCCGTTTACATAGATATCCGCCAGCGTATCCAGTCCGTCAAACCTGAGAATCAGGCGGTCACAGGACATCATTTCCTCATCGACCATAAATTCCGTGGTAAAGCTGAAGTCATTTTCCATCAGCGGAAGGACTTCCAGCTCATTGTCCCGATAATACGGATCCGGTATCAGTTTTTCCGCGAGAAGCGCTCCGTAAACCGTACCCGGCACGTTCGCCCTGATGCCGTCCTCCGGCAAAAGAGCGGCATCCTTTCCGATAATATTCAGTTTCCATCTTCCGTTTAAAACGCTCTTTTTCATATTGTCCTCATTTCTGTCTCTATTGATATAATATCGTTAATTTCTGTTTCTGTAAATCACCGGGAGTGTCAAAAGGCACATTCCGGGATTGTAAGCGGT